>JAGQWR010000062.1 GCA_020437105.1 Saprospiraceae bacterium | reverse complement strand
ACCCTCAACTTTCGACCCTCAACTCTCAACTTTAAGCAAATCCAACATGAAACAAGGCATCTCCGGTACTGACAACCGGTGCGTTGTTGTGTCCGATAATATACCCATCGTGGCGGGCAAGGACGGGGATTTCTTCCAGGCCATAGGGGTCATTGATAACGCCGAGACACTCTCCTTTACATATCCGATTTCCGGAGCGTTTGGACCAGCGAAATAAACCGGCCCGAGAAGCACGAATCCAGGTAGTTTTTTCGAACGTGATGGAGGTACAGGGAGGGATATCTGCCTCCAACATGTTTTCAGACTTAAGGATGCGCATCATGCCTTCCAATCCTTTTTCAATGGCAAATCCATCGAAACGCAGGTTTTCGCCGCCTTCATAGGTCAGGATTGGTTTGCCTAAATCCAGACCAGCCTTTCGAAGGGATTTTGGGATCGGTCTGTTGGCCAGCAAATAGGGAGGAGAAAAAGTTTCGGCTAATTTTTTACTTGCTGCATCTCCCTTAGAATAGCGAATTTGCGGATAATTGTAATTGTTGCTGCCACCGGTATGGAAATCTACTCCGAAATCGACGGAAGGCAGGATCTTTTTCGTGATGGCGTTGGCTACCCGGCTTGCCAGGGAGCCGGTGGAATGTCCGGGGAAACTCCGATTGACATCCTTGCCATCTGGTACTTCTCTGGAAAAATTGATAAACCCGTAGATGTTTAAAAGCGGAATAGCAATTACGGTACCTCGTTTCAAATGTTCGAGGGTGCCATTGGCTATGAGGCGCCGTACAATCTCTACCCCGTTAATTTCGTCGCCGTGTACACCTGCCATGGCCAAAATGGTTGGCCCCGGTTCTGTACTTCTAAATACATGTGCCCGGATATAGATGCGTGTATCCGACGGCAATCGACCTACAGTAAGACGGATAATCTCATTGCAGCCGGGCTCAATTGTTGTTCCGCTGATCACCATGTTTTCCATGGGGTAAAAGTACAAAATTGGTGTTGCTGACCGGGCAAAAAAGAGAAATGCCAATCCGTATTACAACGAATTGGCATTTCCAAAATTGATTTTTTGGCGTTCTTCTTAGTTAAGAGCAGAAACAACAGAGTTGTCAACTCCGAATGGAGTGGTTACGTAGTTGTCTGCTTCCCAGTCATTTTCCCACTGGGCACCATCAATCAGGTAACGGAATTCGTAATCTTTACCAGACTCTAATTCAACGACTGCTTTGAAGCTACCGTTTTTGAGTTTAGTCATTTCGATTCCTTCAACTGTATTCCAATCGTTGAATTCACCAACGAGTACAACATTTGCTGCTTCTGGAGCAGCTTCTTTTGGAAGTGTGAAAGTGGCTTTGCAAACCGCTTTAGACTTCAGAAATTGCTTCTTGATCATGATCTATTTTTTTTATTAAAGTGTAAAATTTACACTAAGACTGCAAATGTATAGGTTATTTCTATGCGAAGCAATGATTTTCGGCGAAAGCCAAAAATGACCCAGGCTTAAAAAATTTGGAAAAATAAACGAAAATTGAACTTTTTCGGAATTTATGATCTAATAGGAGGTCTTTTCCGCATAAAATTTTTTTCTCCCTGATATTTGCCAAATTTTGAGCCTAATAAAAAAAGTTTAATTTTTTTTAAAAGGTTAGCTGTTTTTTTCTAAAAATGGCTTCATCGCATATAAAACGCCCCGAATTGGGATACGCAGCCACTCCGGCCGGGCATTCATTTCATAGCCGACTTCATAGATCGCTTTCTCCACGGTATAGTTGCGAAGAAGTAAATCCATAGCTTCCCGATCAGTCGGAATGAAGTTTTGTCCGGCAGCCGTTTTGAGATAAGCACTCAGAAAACTTTGGCTGATATAGTGAAACCATTGCTCGGCCCAAATCTCCAGCAGCGGCATGTCTTCCTTCCGGTAATTTTGGTTCAACACCAATTGACCGTATGCTGCATAATGGAAAGACCGAATGATACCGGCTACATCTTTAAAGGGCGTTTTTTTGAGCCTCCGTTCACTAATGGTATGCATCGGCTCCCCTTCAAAGTCGATGATGTAAAAGTCTCTGCCATTAAATAAAACCTGAGCCAGGTGATAATCCCCGTGGATCCGGGTTTTTTCAGATTTGATCTTCCGGCTGTAGATCTCGCTAAAACATTCCAGTATTGGTTCCCGGATATCCAGGATCTGTTGCGCTTCCTTCGCAATATGCGGGGGCAGCTTTTTCATCCGTCCGGCCAGGGCATCAAGTTTGTCTGCAACCAGTTTCCGGTGGCCCGAATAAATAGATCTTTGATAATGTTGCGAGAAGGGCTCCGGTATAAAATCCGGATCATCTTTTCTGGAAGCCAGTGCAATGTGCATTTCCGCGGTTCGCTGCGCCAGGAGTACTACGCGTTCATAAGCGACCGACCCGATTAGTTTTTGGATGCGTTCGGGGAAGTCCTTGAATTCTAAAGATTCCTTATAAACCAAATCCGGTACCGGAATCGTGCGATCCAATTTGGATAATACTTTTTCGTAGTATCGATTTAGGATTTCCAGAAACATGGTCCAGGCTTCACCTTGATTCGGAATTTTATTCTGAAGCAGTCCCAGAATGGTAAAGGACTTATCGTTGTGGTCTTCTAATTGAATTCCGCCGCCATATCGGGGCGAATTTTCAAAGCTGGTTTTTTCCGACAGGAATCGCACCAATTCCAAATCCGGATTTATATCGGTATCCAGTTTTCGGTAGATCTTAAAGAAATACTGATTGTTGTAGATAACTGAGGTATTTGATTGTTCCGCCTTCAGGATTTCGGAGGATATATCTTCTTTCTCCAGGGTTAGATTGTCGAGCACCTTTCCGGCTTCAAAGCGCAGCATACCGGATGCTACAGGGAGTTGTGCCTCAGTACGGATCAAATGAAAGAGCTCATTTCGGAAGGGCTCATCGTAAATCGCATCTATTAAAATACCTTCCGCATCGGGTGTATTCAAATAACAAATGACCGCTTGCGGCTCCTTTTTGAGGTAATGAATAATCGCATCTGCTTCCGTCACCATCATGGCTGGTAGCGAATAACTCTCTGGAAGGCCATCGGTATAACGCAGGCCGACCTGGAGCATAAAGACTGTTTTCTCTCCTACCGGTATGGCTGAGTGTCTGTCAATCTCCAGCGAAATCAGCTTCTTGGATTTCCCGCCAAACCAACGGACACTCATTAAATAAGCGGGCAGGATATTTTTCTCGAATTTCCGGCGAGCGGTATAGACGTCGAGTGCCGTTTCCCAATTTACATCTAATACGACCTCTTCAATTTTGCGTTCCATCGGACGCTCCGTTCCTTCCTCACTTTGCTCCAGCAAAAACCAGTAATACCCATAGGGGCCAATCGTAAAAGTATAAGGCTCGTCGCCGATTTCAAAAAACTTATTCTGGCTAAATATTTCAACAGGTTTGTTTCCTTTGAAGGCGCGTAAATCCAATGAAACAGCCTGTGAATATTTGGATAAATTGGCCAATACCAATACGCTTTCGCCAGGCATACTCCGGATGTAGGAAAGTATATTGCTGTTGGCCGATTCCAAAAACTCCATCTTGCCATGGCTGAAGGATTTTATCCGCTTGCGCATGGAAATGATATTCTTCATCCACCAAAGCAGGCTGGATGGGTTGCGGCTCTGATTCTCCACATTCACCGCTTCATAGCGATATTCCGGATCCCGGATAACCGGTAAGAAGAGTTTCTGGGGATTGGCCACAGAGAACCCGGCATTGCGGTCGGAGTTCCATTGCATCGGGGTCCGTACGCCTTTTCGGTCGCCCAAATAGATGTTGTCGCCCATGCCAATTTCGTCGCCATAATAAATAACCGGACTTCCCGGAAGGGAAAACAAGAGGCTATTTAACAATTCGAGCTTTCTTCGGTCATTGCCAAGCAGTGGAGCCAGACGCCGGCGTATTCCCTCATTGACTTTTGCGCCGTGATCCTGGGCAAAGACCTTATATAAATAGTCACGCTCCTCTTCAGTTACCATCGAGAGCATGAGGTCGTCGTGGTTTCGCAGGAAGAGCGCCCATTGACCGTTCTCCGGAATGGCTGGTGTCTGTGCCAGAATATCCATGATCGGATATCGGTCTTCCGTCTGCATCGCCATATACAGGCGGGGCATGAGCGGGAAGTGGTAGTTCATGTGGCACTCGTCTCCTTTTCCGAAGTATTCAGCTGCTTCTTCCGGCCAGAGATTGGCTTCGCCCAGTAAGATTTTTCCCGGAAATTTAGTGTCCAGAAATGCCCGCAGTTCGCGTAGGTATTCATGGATTTCCGGCAGGTTTTCACAATTGGTCCCTTCCCGTTGAAAGAGGAATACAACTGAGGTTAGCCTGAAACCGTCCACACCCAGGGCTGCCCAATAACTGATTATTTCCTGCATCTCTTTTCGCACAGCCGGGTTATCGTAATTCAGATCCGGTTGGTGGGCGTAAAAACGATGCCAATAGTAAGCTTGCGCCTGATCATCCCACTCCCAGTTTGAACTTTCATAGTCCGAGAAAATGATGGAGGCGTCTTTGTATTTTTTTTGATCGGAGTTCCAAATGTAGAAGTCTCTTTCCGGAGATCCCTCCGGAGCGATCCTTGCTTTTTGAAACCATTCATGTGTATTAGACGTGTGGTTGAGAATGATGTCGATCATCACTCGCATACCTCGTTTATGGGCTTCCTCCAGCAGAGTCTGAAAATCTTCCATACTACCGTAATCGGGATGTATTTTCCGGTAGTCGGAAATATCATAGCCGTCGTCCTTTAGGGGCGAATCGTAAAAGGGCATCAAAGAGAGGCAATTGACCCCTAAATCCTCTAGATAATCGAGCTTTTGGATCAAGCCCTGTATGTCTCCGCTTCCACTGCCATTGCTGTCAAAAAAGGAACGGATGTGCAGGGAGTAAATAATACTATGTTTGTACCAAAGGTCGAGAGGCTCTTTATTTTCAGGCATTAGCTACTTTTTCAGATGAAAGGCCGGGCTGCGGGAAATTACAAAAAGCCGGACTATTTGTTCCGAAATTGTGACAATAACTTTGCAGATTGGGCACGGACTTTTGATTTTAAAAAAGGACTCCATCCTAAAAGGCTTCCAATAGGACCAAGTGCCATGGAAGCCCATTTCCAAAAGGGAAACTGATCCCGGTGTTCGATAATCTTGCCATCCTGGAAACGAAAACTTGCCTGAATCCGATTGTGTACTTTCCGCTTTTTGGGTCCAAAAGGATATACTGCTTCCCATTTAGCACTTCCGCTCGTTGCATCTGCCGTAATATCCGAAAAACTGATTTCCAGATTCCCTTTGGCCCGGCTGATTAGCATGCGCCACATGTCTCCGGCTTCTTTACCCCGGAGATTCCGGAATGCCGGATCATTAAAAACCACATCCGGGTGGTAGCAGGAGGCCATGGTCTCGGCATCTCCTTTTTGGAAGGCTTCGTAAAATGTTTGGATGAGTGCGGTGTTTGGATGCATGATATAGTCTGGTTGTTGGTATATAATTACAATTATTTCCCCCATTTTTCCCATAATCCGGTTTCCCTTTCCAGGAATTGATGAAACTTTGGCGGGAGGTCCGTGCTGATTTCTATTTCTTCCGCGCTAAGCGGATGTTGAAAACGAATAGCACTAGCCACCAAAAAAAGCCCTTTGCCACGCAAGACAAGATCGGCTTTCCCATACAATTTATCTCCCAGGATTGGATACCCGGCTTCCGACAGGTGTCTGCGAATTTGGTGTGTCCTCCCTGTTTCCAATTGAATTTCCAAAAGAGAAAGGTATTCGCTTCGGAGCGAAGGAATCTGTTGGATTAATTTATAATGTGTTCTGGCAGCCTTTCCATCCAGTGGTGACAAAAAACTACCGGATGCCGGTGTTTTACCGATCGCTAAACAATGATAGGTCTTTTGAATTTGCCGGTTTTCAAATGCCTTACCCAGAGATGCACTACTCGATCGGGTTTTTGCCACAACTACAAGTCCGGAAGTCTGCGCATCCAGACGATGCACCGGCAGCGGCCAGGGCAATGCGTCTATCTGTTCGGATGCCTTTAAATTAAAAGGCAGGGCATTATAGAGGGTACGATACTGGTTGCCACTGACAACCAAACCGGCCGGTTTATGGACTACCGCAAAGTGCTCATCTTCGTACGGGATGTCTAATTGCAGCGGAAGTGTTTTGGGCGGACTGTCAGATCGCTCATACAGTTGAATGAGTTGTCCGCCGCTGACCCAGGTACCCGACTGCCCCAATTGGCCATCAACCAGTAATTGTTGACGTTTCAGTGCTTTTTTTATTCCCTTCCGGGAAGATAATGCCGGGAAGATACCGACTGCATACGCACTCAATCGGTTGGGGGGAGTGCCTTCCGGGATGATATGCGAATCGAGCAGATACATTAGCTATCCAGCTTCTTTTCCTTCTTACTGCCGGAGTACAAGCTGAACTTCTGGAACTTACATTCCAGCGGACCATTAAACAGAACCGTTTTTTTCGATGGACGTAAACCGATATGTTTCAGCGCTTCCATGTTGGAACTGATCATCCAGGCATCCCAGCCGGTCCACTCCTGTTTGAGGCGATCGCCGATCATTTCATAAAAGGCATTCATATCAGCAGCGCCAATTCTTTCCCCGTAAGGGGGATTGGTAATCAAAACGCCTTCTGGAGCAGGAGGCGTCGATTTACGAAAGTCCCGGTTCCGGAGATCGATATCGCGTTCGAGATTAAACTTGAGAATAGACTCTTTGGTGATGTCAAGTGCCAGCTGTTCGCGATCAGATCCAAAAATTTGCAGCTTGGGATTGCGGGTGGCGTCCCGGGATTCGGTAACGATATCCTTCCAGATTAACGGATCGTAATTTTTCCAGGTCTGAAACCCGAAGCGGCGGTTGCGTGGGGCAGGCGGAATATTTTTGGCAAACATAGCCGCTTCCATCAGGATGGTACCTGAACCACACATCGGGTCGGCCAGCACCTGATCGGGCGTCCACTCAGATAGCAAAACCATACCGGCAGCCAGTACCTCATTTATGGGTGCCGGGTGCAGACGAAGTCGGTAGCCCCGCTTGTGCAGCGAATCGCCACTGCTGTCGATGGAAATAGTAAAGGCATTTTTGAAAACATGGACATTGATACGCAGGTCGGGGTCGGCCGTATCAACTGATGGCCGTTTTCCTAATCTTTTCCGAAATTGATCGGCAATGGCATCTTTTGTTTTGAGTGCCACATATTTTGAATGCGTAAAAAATTGCGAAGAAACCGTTGCATCAATTGCAAAAGTTTGATTGACCTTTAGGTAGGGAAACCAGTCAAAGTCATAGATCGCCTGGTAGAGTTCGTGCTCGTCGAATGCTTCAAAGCGATGCACAGGCATTAATATGCGTAAGGCAGTGCGGAGGTGCAGGTTGGCCTTGTAAAGCACTGTAATGCCACCCTCAAAGCTGACCGCCCTGGTTAAAAGCTCTATCTCCTTAGCGCCTAATTGGCGAAGTTCTTCGGCGAGTACCGCTTCCAGTCCGTGTATAGTCTTGACAATGTATTTCAAATCGATTTGTTTGTGCTAATTATTTTCTGCTGCCGAAAAGTACGCTTTTCTGAGCGATTGGTTAATCCAACAAACTACACAAGCTCTGGTCCATATTAACTTTGATTTTATATTTTGTTATACCCAAACCACTTTCGTGCGGGTAGAGTACTGTGAAATTTAATAAGCAACCATAAAGATGATCGACCAATTCATAAATGAATACCGCTGGATGAGTAATTTTTATCCCTGTGAAATCAGGTATAAAGGGACGCTGTATAAATCAGTGGAATATGCCTATATGAGTGCCAAAAGCTCCGATAAGGAATGGAAGAAAATGTGCTCCGACGGAACGGAGAAACAGCGCATAATAAAAAAGAAAAGCAAGGATGTTGACCTTGTACCAAACTGGGACGAAATACGGATTGATGTGATGCGGGAATGCCTGGAATGGAAGTTCTCTCAGGAACCACTTGCCTCCTGGTTAATTGAAACCGGTGATGCGTATCTCGAGGAAGGAAATAATTGGGGTGACCACTTTTGGGGCGTAGATTTGGAGACAGGCGTCGGTGAAAACAATCTGGGAAAGCTGCTGATGGAAATTCGGACAAAAATTTCGGGTAAGTGATCGTATTGCTACGGCCACTTACCCGATCATTTTTAGATTTTATTCAACGATTAATTTGCGTGTCGCTGTTTGGCCGTCTATCTGGAATTGTACCTGATACATACCGGCAGGTAAATCCTTTACAGAAAGTTCAATCACATTCGATCCAATGACCAGTCGGTCGATCTCCTGCAGCATCAGCTCCCGACCTAATACATCCAGCAAGCGAATATTTGCCGATAAGGCAGCCTTGGCATCAAATACCACCTGCACATTATCAGAGGCAGGATTCGGATACAAACTCAAGCTTCCATAGGCTTCAATTTCTTCAGTCCCCGTTACGGTAACGGTTACTTCCACCCGGTCTGAAACACAGGTAATGTCTTCTTTCTGGATCTTCCAGTTGTAGAAGTAGTAGTAATAACTGTCGCCAAAGGTCGAGGTGGTAATTTCACCAACTTCTCCAATCGGGTAAGGGTAAGTAACACCGCCGGAGTTGCGGAAGAGGTTGTGTTCTAAACAACGAAGACTGAGCCCGTTCCCAACAGGTACATCAAAATTCAATTCCAACACATGTGTTCCTACTGCCAGGTCAAAAGTTTGCTCTGCAAGTACCTGTTCATTCTCATCCACTAATTGTACGGTACGATTGCCGGCAGGCGCATTTGCAGGAACCATTACTTCCACAGAAAGAATGGTGAACGTCTCCCAGGTGTTAAAGAAGCTTGATCCGCCGGAAGACGGAAGTCCGCCATTCCCGGTGAAATCTTCTTTTCCGCCGTTTTGTATTTCACCCGGAAAAAGAACATGCGACTCTACATAATAGGTCGTAGTTTCATTGAGAGGAGGTGTCTCAAAGCTGGTACCGGTAGCTATTGCAGAACCACCAGTCTCTACATCATACCACTCTAATCCTTCACCACTGGCTTCCAGTGTTACCGTGTTTCCCGGGTTTGTGGTTGCACCTGTTACGACAGGTTGTGGAGTCTCCAAAACAGTAACTTCAATCGTATTGGATTCTAAGGGCGCTCCCGGACAAACCGGATCAACCGTAACAGAATAAATACCACTTTCGGATACTTCCAGGCTTTGCTCGGAAGAACCGTCTGTCCAGTTATAGTTAGAACCCTCTGTAGCATTTAGAATGACAGATCCTCCCTGGCAGAATATCACATCTCCATTTGCTTCAATCATCGGATTGAATTCTGTAACAATGGATACGTTGATATTATTGGAGATAGACACACAGCCATCCGAATCGGTTAATACTGCGCTGTAATTTCCAGCTGTATTAACCGTAATGGATTGGGTTTCTTCCCCATTATTCCAACTATAGGTATAACCAGGAGGAGCCGTGAGGGTAACAGATTCACCCGGACAAAGGCTTGTTGGTCCATCTGCCGTCACGGTACTTCCCGCCAGCAGACAGTCGGTTTCGTAAATGATATGCTGGGTATTGATGTCAGGATTCTGCAAAACAGTGACCATGCCGGATGGCCATTTTACAACGATCTCATCAATGGCAGTGGCTTGTCCTAAACCAAAATGGGCATTGAGGGTGCTCATCGGACTAAAACTCTGGCCGGAGCGGATTTCCCGGATTTGGATTCCCCAGCTTCCATGGATTTCTACACGGGCGCCAATACCGTTGCGGTTACTCAGAATACCAACTGTGCTGATCGTAACCCAGTTATTGTCATTTCCGTTGTTGATCCACATACTATTGCCACTGATAATATCCAGGAAGCCATCACTATTAAAGTCACCAATGCCACCCCCTGTAACAGGTGCATTACCTGCTGTAAAGGTGAGGTCCCCATTTCCGTAGTAGAGTTCAGTACTCATTTCCGAAAGGATATCAACATGGCCATCATTATCAAAATCGGCTGAGGCATTTTCCCAGGCACCCAGATCAAATTTATTGATCCCGGTATTATCGATTATTTCGGTGAATGTGCCATCATTGTCATTCCGCATAAAGCGGTTGTAAAAATCATGGTTTACAATGAATGCATCAAAATCACCATCATTATCAAAGTCTTCAAAAACGGTCGCCCAGGATTGGGAGTTATCCGCCATATTTGCCTGTTCGCCCACTTCAAAATACATGCCGTTTCCATTGTTTTGGTAGAGGCGATTGGTTCGGGTTGGATCTCCCGGTGAAGCACCTCCACGGCACTTGGTTACATATAAATCGATGTCATTATCGTTGTCGTAATCACACCAGATGGCTGCATAGTTTCCCGGCATATCGATTGTCGCAATCAGTGTTTGGTCGAGCTCCAGGTATCCTGTACCATCATTCCGGTAGGGATGACTTTGATCTACGTCATGACAAACAAAGGCATCGAGGTTGCCATCGTTGTCGATATCAGCCATGGTGCTTCGCTGCGAAAAAATATTTTCCGGGCGAGCATCTTCGGTGTAGCCGGTTCCATCATCATTGGCATAAACAAAGGAAACGGCACTACCGTCGCCAAAGAGTAAGTCATTGTAGCCATTGCCATCAATGTCGCCTGCACAAATGCTCCAACTGGGTTGGTTTATCAAATTCATTTGGTAGAAGGTCTGGGTAAAGGTGCCTCCCGGTAATTGGTAGTCGATGTAAATTCCATTACCTGTTACACGCACGATGTCATCCAGGTTGTCGCCGTTCATATCAACAGCACAGTCCTCATAACTGAAGCCGGTGATATTGCCAAGCTGGGCAGCTTGATTACTAAATGTCACCTGAGCGGTCAGACTTCCTGATAGGAGCAGCGCAATCAAGGTGAAAAGTTGGGCCTGTACATTTTTTTTCATAGTCCGAGCATTTTGAAGATATTATTGAATGACCACACGTTTTGTAGTGGATCTTCCTGATTTGAATTGAAATTGAAAAATATAAATTCCAGGCCCCAGTTGGAGATCGAGTATTTGTTCTCCACTTTGACCCCTGATTTGATCTTGTTTTTTTCCGTCAAGGCTATAAATATCCAGTTGATAGTTTTCTATAGCCTGAATAGTCAGTTGATCGCTTGCCGGGTTTGGGGCGATTTGTACAAATTGATCTGTTTGCGCCTTTTCGGCGGATGAAACAAAGCCCGGCAGCAGCATTTCCGACTCCTGAACAAGCACCGGCGTCCGATCTGCATTGTCAAACATAGATTTGAATGCATCGATTTCAGGGGAGCTTTCGCTAAACATTTCCAACATCCATTTTGGGGGCGCACTCTGGTAAAAGACCCGCACAAGCACCCGGGTATCCTGGGTGAAATTCCAGCTGGCCAGCCGGTAAGTCAGAATATCTGCGCCGCTGCCTTCTGCACCAAATTCATCGATGTTAAAGTCCGGATCGAGTAAAGCCTGTCCTGCAATACGAGTGGTGTCATATACCGGATGATTCGTTGTAAAGCCTTTCGGCGAAAGCCGGTTATCCTTAATCGGATGATCTGCACGCTCCAATACAGTCGTAACATCGCCGTTTACATCACCCATTACCAGTTCATAGAGCTGCACTTCCTCTTCTGACCGGATAATCTGATAATGAGGTTCATAGGCACTATTCTGTCCATAAACTTCAAAATTTTCATCAAACAGACCGGAGGCAAAAAGCGTATCGGGATTATCACCTGACTCAATCACCAAAAACTGGACAGAGAGGCGTCGCGCCGGATAACCAGACGGAAATTTGTGTCCGGCTAAATTGCGCAGGGTCACTTTAAAGTCTATGCTATCCTCTGGTAAATCAAAAGAAGGATAGGCGATCTCCAGTTGCAGCGATTGATTTTGCAACAAATTCAGCGTTTTGCCAATAGTCTCTTCAAAGTGCTCCGGTAATGCATTTACCCCTAGGATAGCGGCGTTATCCCGCAGCACTTCCAGCATCAAACTATTAGCGCCAACCAGGGTGTGTTGTCCAAAAGGACTTCGGCCTTCGGTATCAATGCCGGCTACTAAAAATACATCCCCCTTGGTAAATTGAGGCATGTGGCAACTCTGGCAGCTTATTTCCTGTACGCCATAATCTGAATTAAGCCACTCGTGGTAAGTGGCCTGCTCCACAAAGGTGCCCCCGGTAGAATTCCCGTTTAGATCGACGGTAGCTGTAATCAACGTATGACATGCGGCACAAACTCCGGCTTCCTGTATATGGGGCCCATAGACGGGAACCCAACCGGTTTCGAGCGCCATCGGACTAACCAGCGGACCGGGGAATGGCCCGTACGCTATTTTTGCGGTGTCAAAATTGAGGTTGCCCGAATGTGCATTGCCCAAACCTTCCGGCTTTTGTTGGTGGCAAGCCAGGCAGGAGACCCCATCAAGACCTACTGTATCCATGGCCAAATCAGCCATAGTGTAGTGGTCTGCTCCAATATGCAGGGCATTAAAATGGCCGAGCGGAGCATGGCAGCTGGTACACTTATCTTCGAGTTCTTGTTGGTGTAACGGATTGACAAGTACTTCATGACTGACTTTCGCCCGCCAAAACGGATCTTTGGCAGAGTTGGCCATCATGGTAGCCCGCCAGTCGTCAACGACATTAATATCCTGGCCCGACGGGTCTATACTGGCAACCATAGCCGTATCATAACCATGGCATTTGTCGCAGGTGCCGGAAGCTGCAAAAAGGGCATTGTATTGATTGGGTAGGAGGGTATCCGGAAAAAGCAGGGAAAAGGATTCTAGTTCTGCCTGGGAGTGAAATGCGATTATTTCTGCTTCCGCTTGTTGGATGGGCAGATAAGATAATAGAAGTGGAAAGAGAAACAAAGCTCCTGCCAGCGTTTTGAGCGGGTTAAATTGCATTCCTGTATTCAATGTATTCAAACACTAAATTACAAGAATGCATCCAGTTGCCGCTTTTCGCGAATTTTAAATCTGACAGGAGCTTGTCAATACCTTCGGATTTTTTAGATCAGCACCTTTACCGGAGTATTAACCAGGTTGAATGCCTGCTCCATATCCCATATCAGGTCCTCTGCTTTTTCCACGCCAATAGAAAGGCGGATGAAATTTTCGGTAATGCCTAAATCAAGTCGCACTTCCGGATCTACTCCGGCATGGGTCATACTCGCCGGGTGTTGGGCGAGGGATTCGGTGCTCCCCAGGCTTACGGCCAGTTTAAAAAGCTTCAGGTTGTTTAAAAATTTAAAGGCTTCGGCTTCTTTTCCTTTAATTCGAAAAGCGATCATAGCGCCGGGAGACAAACACTGCTCCTGGAAAATACGATACTGTTCTCCGTCTGCCGGATCCAGGTGCCCCAGAAAAAATACCTTTTCCACATTGGGGTGATCGGCCAAAAAATCAGCCACCTGCATCGCATTTTTAGCTTGCTGCTCCATTCGCACTTTGAGCGTTTCCAGGCTGCGTAAAAGCAACCAACCGGTCCAGGGGCCTGCCATATTTCCTAAAAAAGTACGGAGGGTTTTCAGGCGGCCGATCAGTTCATTCGAACCGAGGCAGGCTCCTGCTATCACGTCGCTGTGTCCGCCGATGTATTTTGTAGCCGAGTACAAAACCAAATCGGCTCCCCACTTGAGCGGGTGTTGCCAAAGCGGACCCAGGTAGGTATTATCTACCGCAACCAGTACTTGTTTTTCCGAAGTAGAATACCGGGTAGCCAGATCCTTACACCCCTTGATATCAATTAGGGCATTGGTCGGATTTGCCGGAGTTTCCAGATAAACCATGGCGAGTCGATCAGCTTTTCCGGTTGCTTCTACGATGTCTCGAATTTCTTCGATAGATTGACCTGGTTTAAATCCGACTGTATGAATGCCAAATTTTGCGAGCACATGTTTGATAAAATGATCCGTGCCTCCGTAAACGGGATTGCTGTAAAGCAATAAATCGCCGGGAGCGAGGAATTCAAAAAGGCAGGTGGAAATAGCAGACATGCCGCTTTCAAATACAGCACAGGCTTCGGCTTCATCCCATAGAGACAGTCTGTCTTCCAGGATCTCCAGATCCGGGTTGTTCAGGCGACTATAGATCAAACCGGGTTGCTCATCCAATTCAGGATCTCGCAGACCGTAGGCCAGCTCAAAAAAGGCTTTTCCTTCTTCTGCATTTCGGAAAACAAAGGTGGAAGTTTGGAAGATAGGGCACTTTATAGAACCCTCGGATAACTCAGGTTTGTAGCCGTAAGACATCATTAAAGATTCCGGGCTGAAGGATGGCTTGTTCATAATTATTGGTTTTATCTGGTTGGCATATACCTCTATAAAGTTAAGGCTAAAAGCTTTTTGTTCTAGTATTTTAACAAGTGAGAGAAAAAACGTCTATGAATTGACTTATTTTTTGAATTATATTCCATATTTGTGTTCATTCAACGGGGTTTAAAGAATAAAAGAGAGATGATTCCGGATAAAATAGACAGACAAATCCTCAGTTTGTTACAAGAGGATGCCAAGCAGACTATCAAAGAAATAGCGGCCAAACTGGGATTGACGACGACTCCGGTACATGAGCGGATAAAAAGATTGGAGCGGGAAGGGGTCATAAAAGGCTACCGGGCTATGTTAGACAGGCGCAAAATTGGCTTACCCTTAATGGCTTTTTGTAATGTTACCCTGGAAAATCACAAGGCCGAATACATCGAAAAATTTCAGGAAGATGTTTGGCATCTGGAGGAAGTGGTGGAGTGTTATCACATCGCCGGACTCTTTGACTACCTTTTAAAAATTGTAGTAGCCGATATGGACACCTACCAGTTTTTTGTAGCAAAGAAATTGGCAGCAATTGAAAATATTGGCCGGGTGCAGAGCTTTTTTGTGATGACCGATATAAAGGAAGCCCGGATATTACCCATTCGTCCGGAGTAGGGTGCCACTGCTACCGATTCTGCAAATTCTTATAGAGCATTTCCATTACTGGAGCCTGGAGTCCCAAAGCCTGGGACTGTTTAACCACATAGCCGCAAAGGGATTCGAGTTCTGTTTGTCCACCTTCTGCAAAATCGCGTTGCATAGAGCTGGTAGCTTCCGGCTTAAAGCGTTTTGTCTTTTCGAGGGTAATGGTCCGGATATTTTCGGGTAAGCCAACGCCCAGGGCTTTTGCGAGGTTTTCCAATTCGAGCCAGATTTGATCCAGTAGCTGGCGGTATTCCGGATTCGTAAGCAGGATTGCCAAAGGGGTTTGGGTATATGAACTCAAGCTGCCGAGTGAACTGATCAAAAAATATTTTTCCCAGATTTGTTTTCGAATGTCTTCCCGAAACTGCCCATCAATACCTGCCTGTTGAAATAATCCCTCCAGTTGTCGAAGGAAGGGAAAAAGGCTTTCATCGGTACTGCCAAACATCAATTGCCTGAACGACCCGGAATGGGTGATTTGGCCGGGAGCAGACCGATAGGCAATCAGGTAAACCAAGCCTTCCAATACAAAACATCCTGGATCCAGGTCCTGAATGCGTGCACTATTATCTACGCCGTTTTGCAGTGGAAGAATAAGCGTTTCCGGATTACAATTCCCCCGAATCGAGCGGACTGTTTTTTCCAGATCGTAAGTTTTTGTGCTGAGCAGGATGAGGTCGTATTTTCCCAACTGTGCCGGGTCATCTGTTATTTTATTGGGATGTATCCGGCTTGTTCCTTCGTCAGTAATCAGTTCCAGTCCGTGCTCCCGGATGGCTTCCATGTGTTCGCCCCGGGCAATAAAGTCAACCTCCACCTCACCCGATTGGGCATAATAAGCTGCCAGTTTGCCGCCAAAAAAGCCACCGACACCGCCTACGCCAAAAACGAGTATTCTGAATTGGTACATAGGCAGAAAGGTACAGTCAATTCCCTGAATATAAAACAGGCGGTTTAAGAAAAAATGGACCTGACAGGTTGCCGACCTGTCAGGTCCATTTTTTAAGTTGTTGAAAAACAAGTAGTTGTAAAGATGGACAGGTTGCCGACCTGACAGGTTGCCAACCTGTCGGACGGTTTTTTTCTATGATTTGAAACTGGTTGAAACCACCTCAAAAAAAAATCCCGAATTCTGGATTTTTCCAAAATTCGGGATGACCAGGTTTAGGAACCCCGGTTATTTAAAGAAGGAGCTAGAATACACCCAAAATAAGAATCAACCATACGATCACAAAGCAGAGTAAGCCGATTAGTGAGGAGCGAACGGCATTTCTTCCGAATAAGAGCGCTATTAGGACGCCTATTAATCCGAAGAAAAAGCCAAGCAAAAAACCACCAATGCTGAAATTGCCGCTGGCATCTTCATATGCCGCTCCAAAATCAAGAGATTTGTTTTTCTTTAGCTGGCGCTGTGTCAGGCGTAATGCTATCCGGTCAGCCAGTTTTACCTTTTTTCCGGTTTTTTCCTGAATATCGCGTGGACTAAGGGCGAGGAATTCGTCAACACTTAGGTCATTTAGCCATTGTGATGTAGCAACTTCATGTTGCAAAGATGGCGCTTCTACGTTAACGGCTGAGAACCCAATCAGGGGCGTGAAAAGCAGCAGCATCAAAACATAATGGACGTTTTTCATGATATCTAGTTTACTGGTGAATGATCACATTATCCAATGGTCACCTGGAAAATATGCATAGGCCATTTCCCGGGATGTAATTCTACGTAGTTCCAGTCATTAAACCAATGGTAGGAGGCTCCTGTAAGCAAATCCGTAACCTGAAGTTGTACCCGTTTGCCGGCCATTCCCAGAAGTTCTTTTGGAACTTCCACAAAACCGGCCTGAGGACCCAGGGAGTCAAAATTGGCGATACACCAAATGATATTAGACCGATCTTCTGTGAGTTTTACATAACTCATCAGTTGATCGTTATCCGTTCGGGTAAAGTGTATGTTATAGGTATCCTGGAGTGCCGGATTGGTTTTCCGGATTTGGTTTATTCTTGTAATCGCATCCGTGAGCCTGTTTTTTTGTTCCCAGGGATAGTGTTTGAATTCAAATTTTTCCGAGTTGAGGTATTCCTCTTTACCGGTAAAATTGCCCTGGTTATCGAGCAGTTCATAGGCGGGACCATAAAGCCCATAATTTGAACTCATGGTAGCAGCTAAAAACAGCCGTTTGACAAATGCATTGGAACTTGCACCCATTAATTCATAAGGTAGAATATCCGGTGTGTTTGGCCAGAAGTTGGGACGGAAAAATTCACGCAGTTCCGATTTAGAAATTTCTGTCAGGTACTCTTCCATTTCGGCCTTGTTGGTCCGCCAGGTGAAATAGCTGTATCCCTGGGTAAACCCTGCTTTTGCCAGTCCTGCCATAACCTTCGGCCGGGTAAACGCTTCGGCGAGAAAAATGACATCCGGGTGTTGTTTTTGAACTTCTCCAATCACCCATTCCCAGAAAGGGAGAGGTTTGGTGTGTGGATTATCAACCCGAAAAATATTTACCCCTTGTTTAACCCAGTATAGAATTACTTCTTTTAATTCATTCCACAGATTTTCCCAGTCGGCGGTTTCAAAATCGAGGGGCACAATATCCTGGTATTTTTTAGGTGGATTCTCTGCATATGCGATCGTTCCATCCGGGCGCCAGACAAACCAGTCGGGGTGTTCTTTGATATAGGGGTGATCCGGAGCACATTGAAAAGCGAGATCCAGGGCTATTTCGATACCCAGCTTTTGCGCCGACTTGATTAGTTTTTTGTAATCTGCCAGGGTGCCAAGTTCTTTGTGAATAGCTTTATGTCCGCCAGCTTTACTGCCGATTGCCCAAGGTGATCCTGGTTCTCCTTCTTTTGCTGTAACGGAGTTATTTTTTCCTTTTCGATTGACTTCGCCAATTGGATGTATTGGTGGGAAGTACAGGACATCAAAGCCCATTTCAGCAACCTTCGGCAGTAATTCCTCGCAATCTTTAAAAGTGCCATGCGTACCTGGTTTTCTGGAAGCAGAGCGCGGAAAAAATTCATACCAGCTGCTGAAGAGTTCCTTTTTCCGGCCTACCCGGACTTTCAGGTTATTATCATAAACGGTTTGAAATTGTTTTAGGGGGAAATTATAAACCAGCTTTGCAAATTCAGGCGAGAGCACCAGGTTTACCGCTTCCTGATATTTCTTTTTATCTCTTAAAATCGTTTCCGCACTTAGTAGTGGAGCCGATTTTGTTTTAGAATAAAGTCCCGCTGTTTTAGTTAATAAGTTTGCCCCAATTTCCAATTCAACAGCCATGTGTTGACCATCGGCCTGTTTTTTATGAAAGCCCTCCAGCCATGTTTGCAGGTGGTCCATCCAGGCTTCCAGCTTGTATTCATAGAAACCAGTTTCAGTAGGTGTAAACGAGGCAGCCCAGCTGTCATTTCCCAGCGGCACCAGAAACGATTCTTCCCAGTTTTTCTTTCCGCTTAAGCGAAAGTATAAGGAAGCTCTGATCACATCGTGTCCGTCAGAGAAGATATCAGCCTGTATGTTGACTCGTTCCCCCTGGATACGCTTGATGAAATAGTGTCCATTTTCCAATTCCGGGCGGACATTCTCAATGATAACTCGGTTTCTCATATCAAGTGTGTGTTTTTGCGAATGGACTTAAACGATCCATTCGCCGACAGGCTCTATTTGCCAGGAGGGTAAAGGTAAATATTTCAATAAAAGGGTCGTACTCCTTTAGAGTGGAAATTTTATGCCTGCTTTTTTGTGTCATCTGCATTAAAATCATACCGATTTAGTAAAACTTTAAGCCAAAATCCTGGTAGCACTACTTTTCGTCGTAATTCTAAGTCGGTGTACATTCGAGACAACACCTGAATGATCTGGGGTTTCTTCAGAATAAGATTTGCCAGAAAATTGGGAACGAATGGCTTGGTAAGGAAGCGTTGCAGATTATAACTCACCTTCATTTCATCTCCCAGCACGCGTTTTATCCGTATATCATAGTTTCGCATAAATTGAGCTGAAAAGTCATTTGCCAGCAGGCAATCACGTGCTTGTTCAGCTGCAATGAAGCCGCTATAAATAGCATTTCCGATGCCTTCTCCCGACATGGGGTCAACCAGGTGGGCGGCGTCTCCCACGAGCATAAAGTCCTGACCGGATATCG
Source organism: Saprospiraceae bacterium (assembly GCA_020437105.1). Lineage (GTDB taxonomy): Bacteria > Bacteroidota > Bacteroidia > Chitinophagales > Saprospiraceae > JAAEZH01. The sequence goes on along the minus strand of JAGQWR010000062.1, from coordinate 35,244 downwards.
GGTAGGTTTTAGAGCCCAGTGGTAATCCGAATCCGCGAACCGGGCCTATCCTTTCTGCTTTTGCGAATCGTTCCTTGAAAATGGGGTGCGTATGCATTACCTCATCGAGTATTTTTCGGAGGTTTAGTTTGTTTGCCGCAATTTTATCTGAGCGCATCCCCAGTCCGACATTTGCATGTCCGTTTGGGAGTGGGAAAATCCAGAGATAACCTGGAAGGACATCCTGGATATAATGAATTTCGATAAATTGGTGTGGGTGCCAGCCGCTAACATTTTGATAATAAGCCCGAACCCCTCCGGCATAATGTTTCAGGTCTTTTTGGATCCCGGCCTGTTTTCGGGAAAACTTTGATTGAGCCCCATTTGCCACAATGAGCAAACGGGTATGGATGACAGGCAGGTCTCCGCCCGATTTAACTTCGTAGCCTCCTTTAGGCAATGGATTGATTTCCTGCACATCATAATTTTCAAGGAAATCTACTTTCCGGGAGCGCTTAGCTTCTTCGGCCAAAAAATTATCAAAGTCGGTTCTTCGACAAACATAACCGGGTGCGGGATCATTTTGTGGATTGTACTCCGTAAAAAAAGGGATGTCCACGTTTTTTAGGTTGGGAGCGACAAAACGAATCCCCCAAATCTTGGTATAAGTTGTTTGAATTTTTTTGAAGCGTTCCTGTATTTGTGGATCCAGTCTATTGAGGAGGGTTGTCGTTTTACCACTGATCGCATCGCCACAAATTTTATCACGCGGAAAGGAATCCTTCTCCAGCAAAACACAGGAAATACCCAGTTCACTTAATTTCAGTGCAGTGGCTATACCTCCGGGTCCGGCTCCTACAATACACACATCGGTCTGCTTCATATAATTGCTTCCTAACTACTATAATTTGGGTTGGAAAGATAGGCCAAAAAAAGAATAGCCATATTAGGGGAATAAAAAAGCCGGACGGGGAGGACCCATCCGGCTTTTTATATGTCCAATAATGGTGTTTATTGGAGCTTAAACTTCACGGGCAAGTTAAACTGCACGCGTACTTTTCGTCCTTGTTGTTTACCAGGAATCCATTTGGGCATCATTTCGACTACCCGAAGTGCTTCCTGTCCACATTGTGCACCGATATCGCGTACCAGTTCTACGTTTGTAATTTCCCCGTCAGGTTCAACTACGAAACGAACAACACAGGTACCTTCAACACCATTTTCACGGGCGATAGGCGGATACTTAATGTTTTTATAGATAAACTGCAACATTTCAGATTGCGCACACTGTTCTTTTTCAGCTTTAGAACCTTTGTCTTCGCAACCCGGGAATCGTGGCATATCTTCAACAGCCACAAAGATTTCCTCTGCTTTAGGTTCTGGTGGTGGTGGCGGAGGTGGCGGTGGCGGTGGTGCATCCTGAATAGGTGCTTCCACTTTACTTTCTTCCTCAATAGTTTGATCCTGGAAAAGATCTTCCTGATCTTCCTCAATTTCCTCTTCCGGAACCTCTTCAATTTGTGGTGGCGGAGGTGGCGGTGGAGGTGGAGGTGGTTCGGCTGTACGAGGTGGTTCGATCTCGATCTCATCATCAAAATCAAGGGCACCGTCCGGGATGTTTACTGTTGGGTCGTAGGTAGTCCAGCTAAAAGCCAGGATTGTAAGTGCTACGGCAGAAACCAACCCGACGTTGAAAAATGTGCCACTGAGTTGAAAGACGTTAAGTGCAGCATATTTGTTGCGGTTCTCCAAAGGAGAGCCACTCGCTGCAAGTTGAGCAAGATCTTGGTCTGACTTCTTTGCATACATGTTTCGAATGACCATGATAATGGCCAGCACGAGAACAATTGCGACTGCCAGAGCAACCACCAGCCATTTCCCTGTTACTGAAATGTCCATAATGGCTTGGATTTAGTTGTTATAGATCAAAAAATCAATTACGAAGAATCGGTTCCGAAAGTACGGAATTTCATCGTAATCCAAAAACCGGGATTCCCGGTGCAAACAAGATAATAGATGCAGGCACCTTATCTTTTGGTGTACGGATTCGAAAAAAAAATTAACCAACCAGGTTTTTATACTCTTCTACGCTTAGCAACTCATCGAGTTCTTCCGGAGACTCTATGCGAATCCGGACGATCCAGCCTTTGTCATAAGGCGATTTATTTACTAAGGTAGCATTGTCTCCTTTCGTTTCATCAAGTTCCTCATTAAATTCCAGAATTTCGCCTGATACGGGAAGGAATAAATCAGAAGTTGTTTTGACTGCTTCAACTGTGCCGAAGACTTCGTCTTTTCCAAGGGTTTCCCCTACAGTTTCTACTTCGATATATACGAGATCGCCTAATTCGGACTGGGCAAAATCTGTAATTCCAATGTAGGCTTCATTATCAGAGATCATCCGCACCCACTCGTGCTCTGTTGTATATTTTAGGTCATCCGGAAAATTAAACGCCATTATTTTTGGATTTTTAATATTTGGCAAATAAAAATGGGCATGCAGTTTGTTCTGCATGCCCAAAAATAATGTAATTTTTCAGAGAAAAAAGAGGGAATGAAACTTGTTTAAGCCTTTGCCTCTTTAAGTTCTGCTGCCAGCCATTTTTTCACCCAATCACTTGTAACGGATTTAGGCCGTTCGAGGGGGAATCCAAGTGCTCTGGACCAGCAGCCATTTGCCAGTACACCGAGTGCGCGGGATACGCCAAACAGTACGGTATAGAAGCTGTATTCGTCTAGTCCGTAGTGGACCAGCAGGGCACCCGAGTGTGCGTCAACATTTGGCCACGGATTTTTCACTTTCCCTAATCCTTCGAGAATTCCGGGAACCACATCAAATATTTTCCAGACCACCTGAACGATTGGATCATCTTTAATATATTCTTCGGCGAAGCGTTTTTGCGCCATGAATCGGGGATCCGGACGGCGTAAAACAGCATGCCCATATCCCGGGATAACTTTTCCGGCTGCCAGAGTAGCGTTCACATAATCTGTAATTTGCTCAACTGTTGGTGTTTTGGTTTCCAACTCAGCCAGCATGTTAAAGATCCATCCAATGACCTCCTGATTTGCCAGGCCATGGAGCGGACCCGCCAGCGAATTCATACCTCCGGCAAAAGACATATACGGATCACTCAGGGTTGAACCGATCAGGTGAACCGTATGAGCTGAAGCATTTCCACCTTCATGATCTGCATGAATAGTGAGATACAAGCGCATCAGGTTCTTGAAATCCGGATTAGAGATACCCAGCATATGGGCAAAATTGGCACCCCAATCGAGCGTGGTATCCGGTTGAATATGCTCGGAATTGTGGAACGAACGACGATATATATAGGCAGCTACCCGGGGTAAACGGGCAATGAGATTCATGGTGTCTTCATAAGTGGCATCCCAGTACTCATTCTTGTTCATTTCAGAATAGCGTTGGGCAAAAACACTTGTGGTTTGCATGGCGTTGATCGCTACAACAAACTGGGTCATTGGATGGGCATCTATGGGAAGCGCATCTATAGTATCGAACACATATTCAGGAACATTGGCTCTTTGGATCCACTGATCAGTTAGCCATTTTACCTGCTTATCTGTAGGGATTTCCCCAACTAACATCAGCCAAAAGAGTCCTTCCGGAAGTGGTTCTTTTCCATCTGGTCCTGTAGGCAATAACTCCCTGAGTTGTGGAATAGAGTATCCCCGAAACCGAATCCCTTCCACGGGGTCGAGTTGTGAAGTTTCCCAGACCATCATTTTGATGCTTCGGGCGCCACCGAAAATTTGATTTAGTTGTACTTCGTCAACTTTTCGATTGCCGTGCTCTTTAAGGAGCGCCTTCAGTTCTAATTTTAACGCTTTAGACTTCTCCTCGAATTTTTTCTTTAGGGGATCCATTTCCATTTATGAAGTAGATATTTAATTGTTAACAAAAACCGTATTAAAATAACACAAGAAGTGCCGGATTGTTGCGTCCGCAAAGTCCCGTAAAAATAGGAAAAATCCGGTAAAGGGGTTGGATTGTAAAAGTGTGGACAATAAAAAAGCGGTTAGAGCATTTCAAAACTCTAACCGCTTTTCAGGAAAAGGTGGCCTTTTATTCCATTTCGATCAAGGCGCGTTCAATTTCTTTTGGAGTGGCACCCTGGTTTTGAAGTTTGCGAGCAAGCTCAGCCTGGCGTTGCCGACGATCTACCGACCGCTGATAAAAGATTTTCATCTGGTCGCTATTCAGCAATCTTTGGATAGACACATCTGTATTATACTGTATCGCTTTGAGCTTTTGGTAGTATAATTCTTCGTCCTCCTGCTTAAGGTGTTCGATACTTGCCAGGTTGCGCAATTTGCGATCCTGAATTTTTAACATTTCACCAGTTTGGGTATCGTTAAGGCTATAGACTTGGCTCAAGGCCTCGGTTTGTTCATTGACTTTTACTGCTGAAACATCCTGCGCATTCACTAAGAAGGCAAACAGTAGCAGTGGAAGTAAACACAGAATCTTTCTCATAGAAATTTGATTTTCAGGCTTTACTATGCATTTTGACGCAAACAAAAATGAATGGTCACCTATTTTATTCAGCCAAAATAGGGAAGCTTGCCGGTAAATTTACAAATTTGACAGGAAATATGTGGAGGAGGAGTTAAGTGGACTCTTTTTTCTTTAAAAAAAGTAAGTTTACGACAAAAAGCAGCCCGTGTTACTAATAGATGATATTCTGGTAAGTGATGCTCTGATTGAAGAACAGTTTGTTTGCAATCTAAATGCCTGCAAAGGGGCATGCTGTTGGGAAGGCGACTGGGGAGCTCCCTTGGAAAAAAAAGAGATTCAAATCCTGGAACGCATTTATCCGGATATCAAACCTTTTCTGGATTCTGCCGGTATTCAGGTCATCGAAGAAAAAGGACTTTCGGTGTATTACGAGGAGGCAGAGTCAGAAGGGACGCCACTTCTGGAGAATGGAGCTTGTGCATATTTGACCTATGACCAAAACGGTACGGCAAAATGTGGCATTGAGCGAGCCTGGGAAGCAGGTAAAACCGATTTCAAAAAACCCATAAGCTGTCACTTATACCCGGTTCGGGTCAAAGAAAAAAAACAGTCTATGGGCTTTGAAGCATTGAATTATGATCGCTGGGATATTTGCTCCGCCGCCTGCGAATTAGGCAAGTCGCTTCAAGTCCCTGTGTATCGATTTGTGAAGGATGCGATCATTCGAAAGTATGGCAGATCCTTCTATGATCAATTGGATGCGGCTGCTGAGGAGTACTACAAGCGCTAAGCAATGTAGAATTTTTTTGAAAAACCCGGCAAAGGACTTACTTTTGCAGGGATTTTTCGGAATCTATTGGGTTTGCGGTCATTGGTCCGCAAATTTTTTTTCTCTAAACTTTTGTGCATCAGTATGTTGTGATTCCCGTGTAACGGGATGACTGCGATAGAAAAATAATTGGCATGGCACTTATTGGACAAATTAGAAAGAACAGCTGGATCCTGGTAGTTATGATTGCCCTCGGACTTGGCGGATTCATCCTCATGGATATGACTTCCGGCCAACAAAGTATTTTTGGCTCCGGGCAAACTACTATGGCGGAAATTAATGGTAACCCGATTGACGTCAATCAGTTTACCAAAACAGAGCAAGTGGTTTTTGGCGGGCAACAGGGAGATCCCTTTGCACAGCGGAATACCATTTGGAACTACTACCTGGAAAACGTTGTAGTTCGTGAGGAAGCAGCAGAATTGGGCCTTGGTGTATCCAAGGAAGAATTAATTGACCTGCAATTTGGAACAAACCTCAGTCCGATCATTACCAATCGCTTCCGCAATCAGGCTACCGGCCAGGTTGATCGTCAGCGTTTGCAGGAATTCCAGCAGGCCATTCAGACGAATGACCTTCGTCCGGATCTTCGGCAGTTTTGGGCACATCAGGAAAATGAGATCATCAACGATCGCCTGAAAACTAAAATGAACGAAATGGTAGGTGCGGCTATGTATGTACCTACCTGGCAGGCAGAAATGCTGGGTGCAGATCAAAATAATAAAATTGACTTCCTGTATGTAAAGGTGCCTTTTGATGCCATTGCTGATTCGGAAGTCTCTCTGACGGATGCTGATTATGAAGCCTATCTGGCAGAAAATACCAAAACTTATTTTCAGAAGGAGGAGACACGTAAGATTGCCTATGTAAGCTTCGATGTTGTGTCTTCAGCGGCTGATTCTGCGGTAATTCGTGATCAGGTACAGGCCTTACGGACTTCGTTTGAGACTACTTCTGATGATGAGGTTTTTGTGCAAAATAATTTCGGTCAGATGGATCCGGCCTATGTTGCTGCGGATGCACTGCCGGAGAATATTGCAGATACTCTTGCCAATATGGAGCCGGGTACGCTTTATGGTCCCTATCTTTCCGGCAACAGCTATCAGGTTGTAAAATTGATCGATCGGAAGATTATTCCTGATTCAGTACGGTCTCGTCATATCCTGATTCAGGCGGATCCGAATAATCAGATTCAGTTGCAGGCAGCGATGTCCACTGTTGATAGTTTGAAACGCTTAATTGAAGCAGGCACACATCAATTTGACAGTCTGGCGCTGGCTTTTGGGTCTGACGGTACAGCAACCAAAGGGGGCGACCTTGGTTTTGCCGCTCCAGGCGGAATGGTTAAGCCATTTAACGATTTGATCTTTTTTGATGCGGAGCCGGGTGAGTTGAAAACAGTTGTTACTCAATTTGGCGCGCACCTGGTAGAAGTGACTGATCGCAAGTATATTGAAAACAAGCAAGGTTTTAAAGTAGCTTACATTGGTCGTCCGATTGTACCTTCTGAAGAGACAATTCGGAGCCGCGAAAGTGAAGCGTTGGCTTTTTACGAAGGCAACAATACCCTGGAAGCATTACAGGCTGCCGCTGCCGCTCGTCCGGATTTAGACCTCGTTGTTACAGCTGCTCTGAAAGAGAACGATTATTTTATTACCAATCTGGGTGGAAGTCAGGCAAGCCGTGATATGATCCGTTGGGCTTTCGGAAATGACCCACAAATGGAAACTGCTGAAGTTGGTGATGTATCTCCAAGCTTATATCGTTTTCAGGATGCAGCCGAGTTTTTTACAAATAAATATGTTATTGCGGCGCTTCAAAGTGTGCGCGCTCCTGGTAATGCCAAGGTAAGCGATGTGCGCGACGAAATTCAGCCAGCTGTAATGAATACTAAAAAAGCAGAACTTGTAAAATCAGCGATCGGTGCAAATAGCGGTCTGGATGCAGTAGCGAGCCGTTATGGTGTAACTGTTGATACCGTGCGTGGAACGCCTTTCAGCTCGAGCTTTATCTCCGGATTGGGATCAGAGCCTAAAGTAGTAGGTCGGGCTTTCAGCCTTGAACTTAATCAGGTTTCTACTCCGATACAGGGGAATGCAGGTATTTTTGTGGTGAAAACCATTTACAAACCTGCTGGCGGACAAGCGGCAAATATCCCGCAGATTCGCTCTACTACCTCCTCCACACTTCAGGCACAAGTCAATGCTCGGATGATTAATTCGCTCAAGGAAAATGCCAAGATTGATGATATGCGATCGAAGTTTTTCTAACTAAGTGACGCTGTTGTAAAAAAAGGGGGCTGGGTGAATATTCACTCAGCCCCTTTTTTTAGTTTAAAAATGCTATTTTTCCATAAAAAAGCATAACACCTATGGGAGACAGGATACAAGCACTCATTGATCAAGGCTATCATTTTAATGTTGGCGACTATATTTCCAAAGGACTGCAGTACTATCGAAACAATTTTGGGCCCATTACAATCTTGATAGGAATCTCTTCCCTGATTCCGGTTTTGCTGAATTTGATTGGTGTTACATCTATAGTTGGACTGCTTAACTTGTTGTTAATTACCCCGTTTGTGACCGGCGCAATGGCCATTTTTCTGCGCAAGGCAAGTAATGAGGAGCATCCAACATTAGAGACCTTTGGGGCTGCCCGGGATCACATGAAGAATCTCATTATTTACAATGTCCTGTATTCCCTCGTTTTATTGTTATGCTTTATTCCATTCTTTATATTCGCAGCGCAGGGTGGTGCATTTAATATGATGCTTTCAGCTATTGAAAACCCTACATTTTTAGTATCGATGTTGGTGGGTTACATGGGCGGTGGAATCGTTATAGTTATGCTTTTATGCATGATTCCATTTGTCTATTTAGCGGTTGCTTACTGGTGGACGCCCTATTTAATTGTTTACAAAGGGATGGATCCCTGGCCAGCCATGGAGGCAAGTCGGAAATTGGTGTCTAAAAAATGGGGGAATCATTTTTCTCTGGCATTTTTAATAGGCTTGATTGCCATTCTTTTAGGCTTGTTCAGTTATATTTTTACCTTCTCCTCTTACCTGAGCATACTGGTGGAATTAGCAATCGGTGTGATTGTTGGGGCCGTTTTTTCCTGTGCCCTGTTTGCGGCCTATGAAAACATAGTGGGCTTTGAAGATGACCCGGAAGGATACGATCCAATTGATCATTTAGTGTCCTGATCCTGAATAGGCAATAACTCGTTGGGGTCAATTTTGAAAATCCGAACAGTTTCGATTTTAGTGTCACTAACCATGACCAGCTGATACCGGCTATCGCCCAACAGGATTTCAGCCCCTTGTTCGGGGATGGTTCCGGTGGTCATTACCAGGTATCCGGACAGGGTATGGTAATCTCCTTCCGGTAAACCCAGATAGGGGTATTTTTCGTTGAGATAATCAATTTCCAGGCGACCACTGAGCAGGTATTCACTATCAGAGATTTGTTCTTCAATGTATTCCTCCTGATCGTGTTCGTCTTCGATTTCTCCGAATATTTCTTCCAGAATATCCTCCAGGGTAATAATGCCGGAAGTGCCTCCAAATTCGTCCACCACACAGGCGATATTCGTACGGGTTTTAATAAATTGGTTCATAAGCTCCCTGACCCGCATAAATTCAGGGACATAGGGAATGGTCATGATGATTGGGGCAATCCTTTTTGGATTATTTAGCAGTTGCTGATGATGCACATACCCCTCGACTTCGTCGATGTCATCCTTATACACTATTATTCTGGACAGGTTTGATTTTTGAAAGGCTTCCACCAGCTCGTCAATTGAGGCTTGAATATCAATACTGACGATCTCGGGGCGGGGAATCATACATTCTTTTACCCGTACCTCCCGCAGGTGTAGAGCCTTTTCGAATAATTCCGTATCAATTTCATCATTGGCTTCTGTGCGGGAAGTTTTAATAAAATGCTCCAGATCCAGTCGGGTAAAAGCACCTTCCACTTCTTGCGGATCAGGGGATAGAAATAAGCGCAAGAGTAAATTAGACAGCTTGATCATGATCCAGGCAGGAATAGCCAGGATGATCCGAATAATTTGAAGCGGGTAGGTCAAGGCAAAGAGGATATCATCCGCGTAAAGCCGGAAGAGCGTTTTGGGCAGAAACTCCCCAAAAATTAAAACCACGATGGTAATGATCAAGGTGTTTAACACCAGCAGGATGCCTTGGTTTTGTATCCCTAATTGCTCATTAAAAAGGATGGAAAGCGGAACGGACATGAGGGAGGTGAAAACCACCAATGCAATGTTGTTTCCAACGAGTAGGGTGCTGAGGAAATCAGATGGTTTTTCGAAAAAACCGGCTAACAGGCTACCCCTACGGGAGCCTTTTTTCTTTTTAAGTTCAACAATCAGCTTGTTGGCAGAAAGAAAGGCTATTTCCGAACCGGAAAAGAGTGCAGAAAGAAGCAGAAAAATAAGAATGCCAGCTACCATATAAAGGTCAATATACGAATGCGTAAATCCATTTCAAAATAGGTTTAATCCAAAAGTTCGGTCAATCAGTTTCTGTAACCTGGATTTTTCCTTCTATTGCTCTGATACGGGATCGGGTGAATTCCTGATTGGATTCAAATCCATTTCCGTATATAATTTCATTGGGTCGGCGAATAGTGACAAATTTATTGGTGTAAATGCGCTCTGTGCGCTCGTCCCAGGTCAATTCAGACGTTTCCAGTTTCTCGTTGTTGACCGATTCCCAGACCACACTATCCCGCACAAAAACTTTTTTTGCTTCCTCATCCCGAATCGCGTAGCGGCTACTCAAACGGCTGGTCACATCGCCGGAAATATCAAAAAATTCTACCAAAACTCCTTGTGGAAATTCTTGTTGCGGCGCTTTTTGCTCGGCATGGCGCAACATTACCGGGCCGGATATTCGGACCCGAACGATGGCAGAATCACTATACAGCATATTAAAATCATATACTTCTTCCACCTGTGCCTGAGGCTCCCGGGTAAGATCACGAACTGCCTGAAGATCATTTTTGCAAGCCTGAAAACTCAGCAGACAGCTACCCAGGAAAAGGAGTTTGAAAAATATAGTTAGATTCATTGTTTGATTATTCTCTGCTTAAGTACAAGCCCAGAAGAATCAGTATCATTCCCATAAAGTGATACCAACCGAGCACCTCGCCATCCAGGTAACCCCAACTCAGAGCTACCAGGGGGATCATATAGCTAACAGTCGAAGCAAATACCGCATCGCGCATTTGAACCAATTTGAAGAACAAGATAGAGGCAATAACGGTTCCTGCCAAAGATAGTATAAGTACATAACCAAAAGCAGCCCAGGCTCCCGGTGTTTGCGCCATTGTCTGAACAATCCCGGAGCTACCCAGAAGGATTAAGCCAAGCGGACCAATCAACACAAAGGCTGTGGCACTGATTGTCAGCGTACTCATTTTCTGGAAGTAGGCTTTTACAGTGTTTGAACTTAAAGCGTATAACAAGGCCGCCAATACGACAAGTAGCCCGTACCAGGCATTGCCGGAAGTGTCCTTATTTCCTCCGAAAAGTATTAAAACCAATGCTCCGGCCAGCCCGAGAATAATGCCGGCTGATTGTTTTATTTTGAATGTGAGCTGAAAAAAAAGCACGCCAAGGACCAGTGTAAAAAGCGGTGTCATAGAGCTCAGTACTCCGGTGAGCGAACTGCTAAGTTTTTGTTGAGCCAGGGCAAACAGAATAGCAGGAATTCCGCTTCCTGCTAGTCCAACGACCAGGAGTTGCCGCCATTTTGACCAGTTAATATGTCGGTAACGCCAAATGAAAACGGGTAGAAATGCCGCAGAAGACAGACTGATTCTTAGAGAAGCAAGTTGTAGGGGCGAAAAAACAAGCAGGCCTTTTTTGATAAGAATATAGGAGGTTCCCCAGGTAATACTTAAGATCAGTAGGTAAAACCAGCTCAACCAGGGTTTTGATTGGTGCATTCGATGCCTAATTCAATTTCAAGCTGTCTCTCATGTAAGAGAACTTGTTGTCGTTTTGTTGCCAATATGGGCTCTTGATGGTTTCTCTAAGAGTTGCCGATACCACCTCTTTAGATCCTTTTTCAATAGACCAGGAAAGGATACGATGCGGAAAACTGGATTGAAATCGAATGCGGATGGTGCGGTCCAGGTGCAGATATTCTACGATACACTCTCCGGTCGCTTCACTGGCGTCAAACTGAATGCGTGCTGCCCGTGGTTCCGGCTTTTCATGATTAAGCGTTTGGAAAAAATCTCCGGGAAATAAGAGTACTTCCCCTTCTTTGATGCTCATTGGATCAATCCGAAGTCGTGTCCAGAGCTCATCCTCAAGCATTTCCGGGCGAACATTTAAATCGCGGTCTCCTTCGGATTCGAAGTAGGAGAATTGTTGATAACGATAATGTTGATCCTGTAAATTTAATTGGGAAAAGCTTTGTCCGCACCAATCCTGCACCGTACAGGTCATTTTCAGGCTATGTGGATATTCTTTGATCTCAATGGGTGTGAAAACAGAATTCATCATCGAGTAATCGTAGATACCTGTCTCAAACCGATAAATCTGGTTGAACTTCATAACCGAAACACGGTCTTCAGGCGTTTCTTTCGGACGATCCAGTTTAACCTGTTTTTCCCGCGAAAAATCTTCGGTTACAAAAATATGTACGGCAGTACCTTTCCGTTTTTCGCCATAGCGGACAATGTCCAGGTTATAACTGCTCAACTCTGCTTCCCCGTTAAACCAATATTCTGCAAAGTCACCAGGAACCTCCATTTTGGCAAAGGAAGAATGATTTTGCCCCACATCATCAATGTTGCATTGACAAAAAACAAATAAGGCAATTATAGATACGCCTTTTAAAGGGATAGGCCTGTTCATGCATGAAAACATTTAAGATGAAATACCATTTGGAATGGAATTGTTTTATGGAAAAGCCATTTTTGGGAAGGTTGTTGGTTAATACAATGGGGTTTCCTGGAAAATCCGACTGTCTGTCAGCATTTCTTTTTACCTTTACGCAAGGTAAAGAAAGGGCATGATAGCGTACTGTTTTACAGTCATTTTTTCATCGATTCATCTTATTGTCTTCATTTTTTCCAAAAAATTCTATGGTGGAGGTTAAACTCTTTGCGGGTGAGCATTCTCGATATTTAGCAGATAAGATTGCTGATTTTTACGGAGATAAGTTGGGAGATACCCAATTGCAACGTTTCAGTGATGGAGAAATGCAGCCGATTATCAACGAGTCTGTACGCGGATCGTATATCTTTTTCATTCAGTCAACATTTCCTCCGGCAGAAAATCTGATGGAGTTGTTATTGTTGATAGATGCAGCAAAACGGGCCAGTGCAGGGTATATAACAGCAGTCATTCCCTATTTTGGTTATGCCAGACAAGATCGTAAGGATAAGCCTCGGGTACCAATTTCGGCAAAGTTAATTGCAAACCTGCTGGAAGCTGCCGGTGCAAACCGGATCATGACAATGGATTTTCATGCAGATCAGATCCAGGGATTTTTTGACATTCCGGTAGATCACCTGAAGAGTGAAGCGATTTACATACCCTACTTACAGGCGCAAGATATGTCGAATGTTACTTTTGCCTCACCTGATGTAGGCGGAGTCAAACGCGCGCGTACCTACGCTAAGTATTTTGAACGCAATTTGGTGATTTGTGATAAGTACCGAAAACGGGCAAATGAAGTGGCAGGTATGACTGTAATCGGAGATGTGACAGGTGCAGATGTGATTCTGGTGGATGACCTGGTCGATACAGCCGGTACGCTTTGCAGGGCTGCAGAAATTTTGCTGGAGAAAGGTGCAAAAAGTGTTCGGGCACTATGTACCCACCCGGTGCTATCCGGGAAAGCATACGAAAATATTGAAAATTCCAAATTGGATGAACTCATCGTATGTGATACTATTCCGATTCAGGATAAGTGCAAGAAAATCAAGGTGCTTTCTACTGCGAAACTCTTTGCAAGAGCCATAAGAAACACCCACGAACACCGGTCAATTTCTGCGCTTTTTGTGGAAGGTTGATCGGATTATTTATTTTCTTTGAAAAAACCACAAGTTGGCTTTTTCAATTTGGCGAAAAAGTCTATCTTTGCGAGCCTTTTTAAAGTAGAAAAGAATTCATTTGAAATGAATACCATAGCAATAACTGTTGAACCACGTTCGGAAGTAGGGTCTAAATCGGCTCGGGTCGCTCGGAATGAAGGATTAATCCCATGCGTCATGTACGGTGGTGGAGAAGTAATTCATTTTACTTCAAACAAAAAAGACCTTAAAGATGTTATTTATACGCCTGATTTTCAGGTGGTTGAGATAACGATCAATGGAAAGACCCATCGCTGTATTTTAAAAAACACGCAGTTTCATCCGGTATCGGAAGCAATTGAGCACGTTGATTTTTTAGAGTTGATAGATGGTAAGTCTGTTAAAGTAGAACTACCTGTTCGTTTTGAAGGCAGTTCTCCCGGTGTTAAAAACGGCGGTAAATTACAACAGTCACTACGTCGGATTAAGGTGAAAACTACTCCGGAGAACCTGATTGATCAGTTAGTCCTGAATATTTCCAAGTTGAAACTTGGTCAGGCTATTCGGGTACGGGACATTCAAATTGCAGAAGGTATTGAGGTGATGAGCCCTCCGGGTACACCGGTTGCTACTGTTGAGATTCCACGTGCATTGCGTTCAGCTACCGGCGGAGTGGAGGAAGAGGAAGAAGAAGAAGGAGCTGCGAGCAGCGAAGAAGCGAGCGCAGAAGCATAATTTCGAACCCAATTTATTTGAAACAATCTATATAGTGGGCGCGACTCCTGGAGTCGCGCCTTTTTTTTTCAGTAAATTGCTTTTCTGCCCAGCTACCTGCATTTTTGCAATATGTCTGAACTACGAATTACAACCGTTCAATCAAATTTGGAGTGGATCAATCCGGAATCCAACCGACAGGCTTTCGCCGAAAGGCTGAAACCTCTTGCCGGTACTACCGATTTGATCTTACTTCCGGAAATGTTTAGCACTGGCTTTTATATGGATCCAGCCAACCTGGCAGAACCCTTTCCAGGCCCGACAAGTTTGTGGATGGCCGAACAAGCCAGCATCTGTCAGGCAGTGATCGCCGGGAGTTTTATTGTGGAAGAACGTGGAAGTTATTTTAATCGTTTGGTATGGATGCAGCCAAATGGAAAGTCCCTCCATTATGATAAACACCATCTTTTTGGCTTTGGAGGAGAAGCTGCGCATTTTACGGCTGGAGCCGAAAGGTTGATCGTGCGAATTGGGGAATGGCGGATCTGTCCGCTCATCTGCTATGACTTACGTTTTCCTGTTTGGAGCAGGAATATTGTTCCATATTACGACGTACTCATTTATCTGGCTAACTGGCCGTCTCCGCGGCGCACAGCCTGGACAAAACTGTTGCAGGCACGGGCCATAGAAAATCAATCCTATGTTGTTGGTGTAAATCGTATTGGAACGGATGGGAATAATCTGGATTATTTAGGAGACAGTAGTGTCATCGACTTTCAGGGAGATTCACTTTTTACGGCTCCGGAAGGTGTTGAATCTATTCATACTACGGTGCTCTCCCAAGAGGCAGTCCGTACATACAGAAGTCGTTTTCCCTTTTTGGAATCAGCGGATTCGTTTGAAGTGTTAAGGGATTAACAATAAATGGGGATGATAAACTGGAAAGCGGGAAGTAAACGTTTGATGAAAAAAATGCGGCCATCGGTGAAACCGTGACCGCATGTACATCCATCAACTAACCTTCCATTCCTTAAGACGCACTTCGTTGAAAAAGTATCAAAATCCAATGAAAAAAAGTAATATTATTTTCAAAATAGGTTGTATCTGCTTGATTATCAGCCTTTCAGGTTGTGCGGCTTTTCAGCCCATGAACAGCAGTAAACCGACCTCCATTAGTACCGGTGAGTCGCAGCTAAGGTCTGATATTGTGACATATGCCCGGAAGTTTCAGGGGGCGAAGTATAAATACGCCGGAATGAGCCCGAATGGCTTCGATTGTTCCGGTTTTACCTGTTATGTTATGAATCATCATGACATTAAATTAACCCACCAATCCGGTGTGCAGGAGACGGAAGGGCGTGTTGTTTCTGAAAAGGATGCACAGCCCGGCGACCTGGTATTTTTCCGGAAACGAAAAGGTGGAGATGTTTTTCATGTTGCCTTGATTATTTCAAACGGACCAGATGGGATTGAGGTGATTCATGCTACTTCTTCCCGGGGAGTGGTCATCGACAATATTAGAAATTCCAGCTACTGGTCAACTAAATACGCTACGATTCGCAATGTAATTGATCCTTGATTTAGGTAGAGTTGATACAAACTACTCCGGGAGCATAGCTGCGAGCAATTTATTCCGTATTTTCGCATCCTTAATAAATTAAGTGAGGTCCAATAGTCGGTACTAAGGTGCCCGGATTTAACTTTTATAGTCAAACCAAATCTGAAGCCGAAGCGCGTAATCAAAAAGCATAACCTAAAATTTTGTATATGCTCAATCTAATTCTTTTCGGACCTCCAGGTAGTGGAAAAGGAACACAAGCAGCAAAACTGGTAGATGAATACCAGTTATTGCATATTTCAACAGGTGATTTGTTTCGGTATGAAATGGGAAATAATACTCCCCTGGGACTCGAAGCAAAAAGCTATATCGAAAAAGGCGAATTGGTACCGGATTCGGTGACCATAGGGATGCTTCGCAATAAAGTTGAAGCAAATCCGGATGTAATGGGGTATATTTTTGATGGTTTTCCGCGTACAGAAACGCAGGCGGAAGCGTTGAATACCTTGTTAGCTGAATTGGGTGAGGAGCTTACCGTATTACTGGCACTCGATGTAGATGACGAAGAAATTATCAGTCGAATACTGGAACGGGGTAAAACCTCTGGTCGCCCGGATGATAATGATGAATCCATAATCCGAAATCGGATTGAGGTTTATAATCGGGAAACAGCTCCCGTTTTTGACTATTATGACTCTTTTGGCAAGTCTGAGAAAATAGATGGTATTGGCACGATTGAGGAAATCTTTGATCGACTGGTAGCAACCATACAAACAAGAATTTAAAACACGCGTATTTCCGGCACCTTATGGCAGAGCAGAATTTTGTCGATTATGTGAAAATTTGCTGTCGGTCGGGGGCCGGTGGAGCCGGCTCTATGCATCTACTCCGCACGAAGGGGAATCCTAAAGGCGGACCAGATGGCGGGGACGGCGGTCGTGGTGGACATATTATTCTTCGGGGAAACCGGAACATTTGGACCCTGCTTGCCCTGAAGTACCGAAAACATGTCATTGCCGGACGTGGCGGAGGGGGAGGTGAAAGTAATAGCTCCGGAAAATACGGGGAAGACATTATACTGGATGTTCCCTTGGGAACAATTGCCAAAGATGCCGAAACCGGAAAAGTGGAGCTTGAAATTACTGAACATGGTCAAGAAGTCATTCTTGTAGCCGGCGGTCGCGGTGGTTTAGGCAATAGCCATTTTAAGTCTTCGACCAATCAAACGCCCCGCTACGCACAACCTGGCGAAGAGGGGCTGGAGGAATGGAAAGTACTTGAGCTAAAAGTCTTGGCAGATGTAGGGCTTGTTGGATTTCCCAATGCCGGAAAATCGACCCTGTTATCTGTTCTTTCTGCCGCAAAACCCAAAATCGCCAATTATCCCTTCACAACTCTGGTGCCAAATCTGGGTATTGTAGCCTACCGGGATCATCAATCTTTTGTGATGGCCGATATTCCCGGGATTATTGAAAAAGCACATGAAGGGAAAGGGCTCGGCCACCGATTTCTGCGTCACATTGAGCGGAATTCCACACTCCTCTTTATGATCCCATGCGATACAGAAAGTATTTGCAAAGAATACGAGATTCTGCTCAATGAATTATTTTTATACAACCCTGAATTACTCGATAAACCTCGTGTATTAGCTATTACTAAATCGGATATGCTGGATGTGGAACTAAAGGAACTCATTAAAAAGGAACTGCCTGATGGAATTCCCGCCGTCTTTATTTCTTCCGTTGCCCAAAAAGGATTGGATGAGTTGAAAGACCTGTTGTGGAAGGAGATGAATGAGAGTTAGTTTGAGTTTGCCCCGATAGCTGTCGGGGGAGTTTGAGTTTGGGTTTGGGTTTATTTAAACCCGGAAAGAAATGTCTTTGGATCGCCAGATAGAAGAACAAATAAAGCAGCTTTTCAAGAGTTGGGCGCATGCGGAAGCGGAAACTGTTAATCGCATGCCGCAAGCAGGTTCGGCGCGTCGCTATTTCCGGATTAGCGGAGCAGGCAAAACGGTGATTGCTACCTGGAATCCGGATATTCAGGAGAATCGGGCCTTCATAGCATTTAGCCGTCATTTTCAGGAAAACAAGCTGGCCACGCCGACAATCTTAGCCGTTTCGGAAGATGAAAGCTCTTACTTACAGCAGGATTTGGGCGATTATGCACTTTATCAGGACCTTCCCTTCAAACCGCTGCTCCTTGGAAAATATCAGTTAGTCTTAGCCGAATTGGCTCGCATTCAGGTACTTGGCGGAAAGGATTTTCCGTATGAATATGCTTACCCGGCCCGCCGTTTTGACCGGGATTCCATGCGCTGGGATTTAGATTATTTCAAATACTTTTTCCTGAAACTGCAGGAGGTTCCTTTTGATGAGCAGGCTTTGGAAGTAGAATTTAACAGCCTGTTGGATTGGCTCATGGAAGCACCGGCCTGGCATTTTATGCTGCGTGATTGTCAGTCGCGGAATATTATTTTTCAGGAAGAGAAGCCCTGGTTTATTGATTTTCAGGCAGGAAGAGAAGGTCCGGTAGCCTATGATGTGGCTTCATTATTATGGCAGGCAAAAGCTGAAATACCGCCTGACACAAGAACAGCCTTACTGGAGTATTACATCGGACAACTTAAAAGATATATCGAGCTTGATGAAGCTGCTTTTCGGGACACCTATTACGGATTTGTATTGCATCGCAATTTACAGGTACTTGGCGCCTATGGTTTCAGAGGCCTGGTGCAGCGGAAGCAGCATTTTATAGATAGTATTCCGCTTGCCTTACAAAATATTCAGTGGCTCCTACAACATATTGATTTTCCGGTTTCCCTGAATGAAATAAAAATGGCATTACATCAACTTTACCCCAAATATCCTATTTCAACTATGGCGCAAAACGACGACTTAAAAATTAGGATTACCAGTTTTTCGTATAAGCGTGGCTTGCCAACAGACCCTTCCGGAAATGGAGGCGGCTTCATTTTTGACTGTCGGTCCATTCTGAATCCCGGGCGTTTTGATGCTTATAAATCGCTTACCGGTTTGGACCCGTCTGTTCAACAATTTCTCCTGGAAGAAAGTGAGATTGATACCTTTCTGGAACCAGTGTTTACGCTTGTGGATCGGGCTGTATCCAATTACCTGGAACGGGGATTTAGTAATCTACAGGTAAGTTTTGGCTGTACCGGCGGACAGCATCGCTCTGTTTATTCTTCAGAAAGGCTGGCTGCCCACTTACGGCAGATACCGGGTGTGGAGGTTGTCCTGACGCATCGGGAACGCGCACATTGGCCGGAATAGTTTTAGTCTGTCGCAGGTTGTCGTACACTCCAGCACTTCAAGCTTCGACGCTCGAACTTATCCCATCGCTTATCCCAAGATATGGCTAAGACTGAGTCATATTTTAATTCTATTTTTACACTCCAAATTAAAAAACATGGCCAACGAAAAGATAATTTTTTCCATGCAGGGGGTGAATAAAACCTTCCCGCCCAGCAAGCAGGTTTTAAAAAATATATACCTCTCTTTTTTCTACGGGGCAAAAATTGGTGTACTCGGACTCAACGGTTCCGGTAAATCTTCCCTCCTGAAAATTATTGCTGGTCTCGATCAAAACTATCAGGGCAAAATTGAATTTGAAAGCGATTTCAAAATCGGCTACCTCGAACAGGAACCCCAGCTGGATGAATCTAAAACCGTGCGGGAAGTAGTAGAGGAAGGTGTACAGCATATCGTGGATTTGCTGAAAGAATATGAAGCCATCAATTTGAAGTTTAGCGAACCCATGAGCGATGAAGAGATGACAAAGCTCATCGAGAAGCAGGGCGAGTTGACAGATAAACTGGATCAAACCCAGGCCTGGGAATTGGATAACCGCCTCGAAACGGCTATGGACGCACTGCGCTGTCCGCCGTCTGATGCATCTGTAAAAGTACTCTCCGGAGGTGAACGCCGTCGGGTCGCTCTATGCCGATTATTGCTGAGCGCCCCGGATATTCTCCTGCTCGATGAGCCAACCAACCACCTGGATGCGGAAAGTGTGCATTGGCTGGAGCAGTTTCTTCAACATTTTCCCGGAACCGTTATTGCAGTAACGCACGACCGTTACTTCCTGGATAATGTAGCTGGCTGGATACTGGAGCTGGATCGGGGGGAAGGCATTCCCTGGCAAGGGAATTATTCTTCCTGGCTGGAACAAAAAGCGAAGAGATTAGAGCAGGAGGAGCGTCAGGATAATCGCCGGCAAAAAACGCTGGAGCGTGAATTGGAATGGGTGCGCATGACCCCCAAAGCCAAGCAAGCTAAAGGAAAAGCGCGTTTGAGTGCCTATGAAAAATTGCGTGATGAAGAATCCAAAGATAAGGAGCAACGATTACAACTCTTTATTCCGGAGGGACCTCGTTTGGGAGATACGGTTATTGAGGTAAATGGACTCAGCAAAGCATTTGGCGACCGTGTATTGTTTGATAACCTGAATTTCTCCATACCTAAAAACGCCATTGTCGGCATTATTGGCGCCAATGGCGTTGGAAAGAGTACACTCTTTAAAATTCTCATGGGTCGGGAAAAACCGGATAAGGGTACGGTCACTATCGGAGATACAGTGCAACTGGCCTATGTGGATCAAACACATGAAGATCTGGTGCCGGACAAGAGTGTCTATCAGGTTATTTCCCAGGATCACGATTTTCTGCAGATTGGCAATATGTCTATTAATAGTCGTGCTTATATCAGTCGCTTCAATTTTAGTGGCAGTGATCAGCAGAAAAAAGTGGGCGTATTATCAGGAGGAGAGCGCAATCGGGTGCATTTGGCAATGACTCTGAAAGAAGGGGGCAATGTTATCCTGCTCGATGAGCCGACGAATGATATTGACGTGAACACCCTGCGTGCCCTGGAAGAAGCGCTGGATAATTATGCAGGTTGTGTCTTGCTTATTTCTCACGATCGATGGTTTATGGATCGCCTGGCAACTCATATTCTGTCTTTTGAGGACGAAGGAGAGGTGGTTTTCTTCGAAGGAAACTTCTCTGCATTTGAAGCGGCAAAATTAGAACGACTGGGAGATATTACGCCAAAGCGGCCGAAGTTTAAAAATACTTTTGCTTAGAGGCTGGCTGGTTTTCGGGCATTCGTTTTTCTTCCTTATTTTTAACGAATGGTGAAAACTCCGGTATTGATTATAGGCGCTGGTCCTGCGGGACTGGCTACAGCGGGCAGGCTGCACGATCTGGGAATTGAATATAAAATCCTGGAGCGTAGCGATCGCTTAGCAGATTCCTGGGAACGGCATTATGACCGTTTACATTTACACACTATTAAGCGTTTTTCGGGCTTGCCGCATTATCCGCTTCCGGATAACTTGCCCCTGTATGTGCCCAGAGCAGATTTGGTTTCCTATTATCAGGAGTACGCCCGACGCTTTGATATCCAACCGATATTTGGGGAAGAGGTCATAAAAGTAGAATATAAAGGCGATGCCTGGCTTTGCCAAACTCAGGCAGGCAATTCTTATGAAGCTGATGCTGTCGTAGTGTGTACCGGCTTTAACCGGATTCCCAATGTGCCGGAATTTCCGGGACAACATTCTTTCAAAGGGAGTATCCGGCATAGCCGGGACTACAAAAACCCGGAGCCCTTTGCCGGTAGTCGGGTTCTTGTGGTAGGCATGGGTAACTCGGGTGCCGAGATTGCTTTGGATCTGGTTGAAAAAGGGGTGGACACTTCAATTTCCTTGCGGGGTCCAATAAATATAGTGCCACGGGATTTACGCGGTCGCCCGACTCAGGTTACTGCAAAAATGATTGATAAACTGCCCAACCCGATCGCAGATTGGATTGGTAGCATGGTACAGCGACTGAGTATTGGTGATTTGTCGGCATTTGGCATTGAACGTCCGGCCATTTCTCCGAGAAAACAACTGCGTGTATTAGCGAAAACGCCTGTGCTGGATATTGGAACGGTGGCCAAAATTCGTTCGGGGCAGCTACAAGTGCGGCCCGGAATCAGTCAGCTGACAGCCAAAGAGGTCTGTTTTACTGACGGTCGTCAGGAATCTTATGATCATCTGGTTTTGGCAACGGGCTACCACACGGCGGTCTCTGACTTTATCGAAAATTCAGAATCCCTGCTCAATGAACACGGGCATCCAAAAGGGCCTATTGCAGAAGATTCGCACAGCGATTTATATTTTGTCGGATTTGATGCCTATTCCAGCGGATTATTAGAAAGTATTTATCGGGATTCCAGGCGAGTCGTTGCGCACATGATCCAAAAAAAGGATAAGTTTAATTGGTACGTGCATCCGGAAAAAGAACGTCAGGTTTCGGATTAAAATGAAAAAGGCTCCCGGTTTCCCGGAAGCCTTTTTTTTATTCCTCATGTGTGTCATCCTGGTATTCGCTAATGAGGGTTTGTTGAATATCGCCTGGCACTGCCGCATACTCTTTAAACCTCCTTTTGAACTTGGCCCGTCCCTGCGTAAGCGAGCGTAGCGTAGAAGAGTATTTGTACAATTCAGCCAAAGGAACATTGGCCTCTACTTTTTGGTAATGGCCTTCACTTCCCATTCCTACAATAATAGCCCTTCGGGTTTGTAAATCACCCATTACATCACCCATCACATCGCCGGAGCAAAGAATCTCCAGATGGTAAATGGGTTCCATTAATTGTGGTTTAGCCTGGATGAAGTTTTGCTTAAAGGCATTTTTTGCAGCGGTCATAAAGGCGTTATCATTGCTATCGACCGGGTGCATTTTACCGTCATAAATTGAAACGCGGATATCCTGGCAATATGAACCGGTCAAGGGCCCTTGTTCCATACGCTGTAGAATACCTTTCTTGATTGCGTTGCTATATTTAGAGTCAATAGAACCTCCCACTATACACCAGAGCATCACCAGTTTTCCACCCCAGGGCAAATCCTCTTCGTCTGTATTTCGTACCGTCAATCCGTGTGGCGGAGGCATGCCTTCTACGTAAGGTTCGATGCGCATATGAACTTCTCCAAACTGGCCGGCGCCGCCTGTTTGTTTTTTATGTCGGTACTCTCCGTTTGCTTCTTGGGTAATGGTTTCGCGATATGGAATTTTTGGTTTAACAAATTCCATATTAACCCCGTTGACTTTTTCAATTCGGTATTTGATCAGGTCGATGTGCAATTGCCCCTGGCCATGAAGAATCGTTTGGTTAAGTGTTTTTGACTGTTCTACGATGATGGTGGGATCTTCTTCTTCGATTGTATGGAGCGCTTTCATCAGTTTCTCCATATCATTTTTGCTTGGCGGATTAACAGCAACCCGAATGCGTGGCTCCGGAAAAACAATGGCTTTTATTTGCCGATGCACGCCCTTTGCATTTAAGGTTTGGTTGCTATGCGAATCCTTCAGTTTTACAGTGACCCCAATATCTCCTGCCCGAAGTTCGGTTACAGAGTCCCGGTGTTTCCCATTTGCCTCGAAAAGTTGTCCGAAACGTTCGGCATTGCGCGTTGTATCATTATAAAGCTCATCACCGGCTTTTAGCGCACCGGAATAAACCTTGAAGTAGGAGACATTGCCAACGCGTGGCTCAGAGATTGTTTTGAAAATAAATACGGTCGTCTCTGCTGAAGAATCACAGGCAAGTTTGCTGCCATCTTCCAATTCGGCATCCGGACAATCAGCCGGAGAGGGACAGACATCATTGATGAAACCCATGATGCGTCCGCTACCCATATTTTGAGTGGAAGAGCAAATAAAGAGTGGGAATAGTTCCTGTTTGGCGATTGCGATTCGAAGTCCTTTGGCTAATTCTGCTTCCGTCAGAGTGCCGGCATCAAAAAACTTTTCCATCAGCCCTTCATCATTTTCAGCGGCAGCTTCGACAATTGCATTGTGCAATTCCTGTGCCCGTGCCATTTCAGAATCGGGGATTGGCTTTTTCTCCGGTTTTCCGCCATCATTAGAAAAAACGTAGAGTGTCATGCGGAGCGCGTCCACGATCGTGTTGAAATTAGATCCCGCTTCAAGCGGATATTGAAACGGAATGACTTTTGGTCCGAAGCGATTGATAGCTTGATCGAGCGTTGAATCAAAATCCGCTTTTTCATGGTCAATTTGATTGACCACAAACATAGCTGGTGATTGATATTGTTCAATATATTCCCAAACCAATTCGGTACCAACTTCCACACCGCTTTTTGCATTAAGCAGCATGATGGATGTGTCGGCTACTTTGAGCGAGGAAACCACTTCTCCGATAAAATCATCGAAACCGGGTGTATCCAGAATGTTGATCTTGGAGTCTTTCCAGTGGGCATGCATCGGGGTACTAAATAGCGAATTCCCTCTGTCTTGCTCAATGTTGGTATAATCGGAAACAGTTGATTTGTCTTCAACTTTTCCTCTTCTGCTTATGGCTCCGGCTTCGAACAACATCGTTTCTGCAAAGGTTGTCTTGCCGGAGCCAGGATGGCCCAACAGAGCCACGTTCCGGATGTTTTTGGTTTCGTAGATCATAAATCGTGTCGCTTATGGTTAAGAAATACTGGGTCTCCAAAATACCTGACCAATTTGACTATGCACCTGATCTCCAAAGAATATATGGAAGACCAAAAGATTAGAGCAATCAAATTAGGAAAATATTACAAAAGCACAAATTTATCAGGAAGGGGATCGAGGGGAGTATGAATTATTTTTTTGAAAGGGGTAATACAGCGGGGGCGAGGTTGTTTTTTTGAGCCTGAATAAACTGCTGTGCGGTTTCCCGAATTGTTTGTTCGATTGGGATGTACTCAAGCAGGAGTTTTTCGCGAGAGCGTTGGCTGTCGTATTTCCATTCCTGGAAGGCGTTGCGGGTAATTTCCCGGGAGAGGAAGGGGCGCCGACCACTGATCCTGCTTTTTAGTAAATCCATCATTCGGGCAAAGGGAACCATCCAGTGGCGCACTTTGGTGGCCGGTGTTTTTCTGTTTAGATTTTCTGCGATCATCCGGAAGATTTCCTGATAGGTGTAATCCGATTCGCTGAGAATAAAGCGCTCATTTTGTATTGCTGAATGGAGCATGTCCACAGCACATCGGGCTACATCCCGCACATCAACATAACCAGTTAAACCGGATGTATAGAATGGAAATCCATTCCAGATTTGTAAAAAGGTGCGGGCAGTGCCTTCTGCCCAAAATCCGCTACCAAGTACATTTGCCGGGTTGAGGATAGCGACAGAAAGTCCTTCAGACACACCGCGCCAGACTTCGAGCTCTGCCAGGTATTTACTCACCGCATAGTTGGAGTTGTGTTTTGAGCGCTGCCATTCCACATCTTCGTCGATGATATTACTTTCTTCCTTTCGGCCAATAGCTGCGATAGAGCTGATATGTATCAATTTTTTAATACCCAGATCCACCGCCAGGTTTACCAGATTGGCAGTACCCTCTACATTAATTTGATGTAATCGCTCCTGATCAGCCGCCTGAAAAGAGACCAGTGCAGCTGCATGAATAATGTAGTCCTTTCCCTGTAAAGCATCCTCCAGCGTAAAATAATCGCAGATATCCCCTGTAATCCACTGCACCCTGTCTTCAATTGTCTGAACCAGGTCCATCCGGCTATCATTTCGCCGTAAGGCAAAAACATTGGTATAACCCCGATCAATCAGGTATCGGAGTATATAAGAACCGATAAAACCTGTACCGCCGGTGACAAATATGTTATCCGATTTTTGGATCATGCGTAGCTGTTCAACATTTTGAAGTCGGAAGATACAAAGCTCCGGGCACAGCATTAGATCGGGCACCGGTCAAATCTTTCAGGGGAGCAGGTATATTCAACAGGCGGTGCAAACCGAGCAGGGCGACCAGCGCGGCTTCTTTAAAATCTATAATATCGGAGCTTGGCAGAAAGAGCACATCGCCCAGGCGCTCGCGAATCAGTTGTATCAAAAAATGGTTTCGGGCGCCCCCGCCGGAAACGAGGATGGGTTCAGACTCCTGCTTCAGACTTTCTGCTATATGCCAGGCTATGTGCTGGCTGGTGGTGTGCAGTTTATCCGGAATGCTGCCTTGAAATTGATGAATGAGGGGCCAAACAGCTTCCTGTACCCACTGGTTGGAGAGCGATTTGGGTGGTTTTTGTTGAAAGTAGGGCAGCTTTTCTAATAATAGCAACAGGTCTGGAAGTACTTTTCCGCTGGCAGCTATTTGGCCACCATCATCGTAAGGTCTGCCCAATTGTTGAGCAAGGTTATTGAGCAATTGGTTTGCCCCACCTGTATCAAACGCCTCTTGCGATTTGGGGAGGTAACAATTAGATATTCCGCCAATATTTAAATAGGCGCTATAACCGGGAAAGAGTAATTGGTCTGCGAGCGGTGCGAGTGGTGCCCCCTGGCCTCCTGCCAGGATGTCGGCATCCCGAAACTGTGTGATCGCGGGGCGTTGACTGATTTGTGCCAAGCTGGCTCCGGCGCCTAATTGTAAACTACATCCTGATTCGGGTTGGTGTATTACAGTATGGCCATGCAGGGCGACGGCATCGATGGGGCCTTTAATATCCTGTAAAAAAGTGTTGGCCATATCGCCATAAAGCTGTCCCAGCAGACCGTCTGTCTGCAATAATTGGGAGAGTGATTTTTGGGCAGCATGCATTAAAATCTGCTGCCAGGATTCGCTATAGGAATAAGAGGCCAGCGATTCAAAATCCCAGGAATCAATCTGCAAATCAGGACCATCAGAAAGCCGGAACTGGCACAGCGCCAAGTCAACTCCATCCAGCGAGCTGCCGGACATCATACCCAGTATCCGGCATTCTCTCATTCTTCCGTTGTCTTCAAGGTCAGGGTGTATTCTGCTACCGCCTTGATTTTCTCTTCCGAAAGCAAAGACCCAAATGGCAACATTGTATTTCGGCCGTTGGTGATCACCTGAATGCGTTCCTCGAGGCTGAGGGTAGATACGGTCAGGTCAAAAGAACCACTTGCTCCCATATTACCATATAGCCCATGGCACTGTACACAATTGATTTTGTAAATACTTTTTCCGTCTGGGGGTGGAGCAGTAGCATGCTGATTTTCTGTGCGCACTTCGTTTGAGCAGGCCAGTAACCAGATAGCAAGTAAGGGTAAAACTTTGATAAGCGTTTGCATGGAGAGGAGTTTTGAATTCTTAACCGCCAAAGGTAGTGATAAGTTTAAAGCAGGGCACGATCTGAATCTCAGACAATAGCATTTTCGTTGATTTTCCACCTGGCACTTTTCGTTTATCCGGGGAAAGGGTTTTTTTGTCGAAAAACTCCGGAAACTTTTAAACTGAAAATAGTTTCCTATGTTTTCGGTATGTATTTTTGCGCTCGAAAAATTCGGAGCAGGAGGAGAAAGAACATGGATACGAAACAAAAAATTTTAAGCAGTGCCGCGGAATTGTTCATGCGTTACGGGATCAAGAGCGTAAGCATGGATGATATCGCCCGGGAGTTGGGGATTTCCAAAAAGACCCTGTACCAGGTGGTTGACAATAAGGCGGAATTGATCGATGAGGTGATCGCTCAATACCTGGAAGGGGAGGAGTGTTCCATTGAAACTATTCGCAAAAGCGCGACTGATTCGATCGAAGAGATGTTGTTGATTTCTGCACATGTTACGCAGGTGATGCGGCAGCTTCGACCGGCCACGATTTATGACTTGCAAAAATATCATAAGTCGGCCTGGATGCGGATTGAAGGGCACCACCAGGAGCACGTGTATAAAGTGGTGTCTGATAATATCTTGGCCGGGATTCAGCAGGGCTTGTACAGGGAGGAGGTTGATGCAGATATCATTGCCCGGCTTTATGTGAGTAAATCTTTTGTGTTAGTCGATGAAAAGATTTTTCCGTTAAAGGATTTTCATCGGGATAAGTTGCTGTTGGAGTTTATCTATTACCACATTCACGGAATTGCATCGGCAAAAGGTTTGGAGGTTTTACAGAAATATAAAAATCAGAATACTGCCATTACAGGCTAAACCCAATGGAAATATGATTCGTTACACACTGTTTTTTTCGATGTTCCTGCTCTCGGCTTTTTCGCTGAGTGGACAGGAAACCCAAATGGATTTGCAGGAGGCCATCCAGTATGCGCTGCAAAATAATCCGTCGCTGGATCGGGCTCAAATTAATATTAGCGATGCGCAGGAACAAATAGTAGAGCGCCGCGCTATTGGCTTGCCTCAGATAAACGCCACGCTGGAGTATCAATACTTTATAGATATTCCGACACAAATCCTGCCCGATTTTATCAGTCCATCCATCTATGGCGTGTTGTTTGAAGAAGGTTTGGTAGAGCCCTTTGATTTGATGACTGACCCAAATGGTCAACCGGCTCAATTTGGGACCAAGCACAATTTATCAGCGGGAATCTCGCTAAACACGATGATCTTTGATGGCAGTTATTTTGTCGGACTTAAAGCTGCTCAAACCTACCGGGATTATGTTGCGAAGCAATTAGACAGCGAGCGCTTTAATGTGGAAAAACAGGTCGTAGAAGCATTTTTACCTGCCTTGCTCATTCAAACAAACCTCAACACCCTTCAAAAAAATATTGGCAATCTCGAGGCCCTTTATCAGGAAACGAGTGCCATGTACAAGGAAGGATTTGTCGAGCAACTGGATGTAGATCGTCTGGAGCTTTCGCTGGCTAATCTCCAGACTGAATACGAAAAACTGGACCGACAGAAATCAGTTGTTGTGAACGGGTTGAAAATGGTTATGGGCTATCCAATGGATGCTGATCTGGTCATTGAAGGTACAATTGAAGCACTTCTGGAAGAAACCGCTACCATTGATTTGTCAGAAACCGCTAATGTGGCTGTTCGGCCGGAATATCAGGTTGCCAGTTTTGGAAAAACACTCAATGAGCTAAATATTAAGCTGAATAAAAGCGAGTATTTGCCAAAACTATATGCCTTTGGTTCCTACCAGGCGTCGCTTTACGCGAATGAATTATCCACAGGCCAGTGGTTTCCTACCTCCCTGGTCGGGCTTCGCTTGCAAGTTCCGATTTTTGACGGACTCAATAAAAAAGCGAAAGTGCAACGCACGAAATTAGACCTGGAAGTAGCTCAAAGTCAAATCGCGGAGTTGGAGCAATACATCTACTTTGAAGTTGAAAATGCCCGGATAGCGTATTTGAATGCATCCGAAACGGTTGGTTCCCGTCGGAAAAACCTTGATTTGGCAAACAGGATTTATGAAACAACACAAATTAAATACCGCGAAGGAGTTGGGAGCAGCCTGGAAATGAATCAGGCAGAGCAAAGTTTGTTTACTTCTCAACAAAATTATAACCAGGCACTTTATGATCTGCTTGTTGCCAAGATGGATTATGAAAAAGCAATGGGCCGTTAAAATAAACTCGAAATACCAATAAAATAAATATTCCTGATAATGAAGAACCCATTTCTATACCTCCTTCCAATCGCCTTGCTGATTGCCTCTTGTGCAGGGGAGGTTGCTGAAGAAAATCCACAGGACCTTGCCGGAAAGCAACTACTCCTGGAAAGTAAGCAAGAAGCTTACCGCGAATTGGCGGCAGAGATCACGCAATTACAAGCTGAAATCGACGAGCTGAATCCAGGTGCCAAAAAGCGGGCCCTTGTAACCACTATGACTCTGGCACCTACCCAGTTTAAACACTATGTTGAGATTCAGGGAAGTGTACAAACAGACGATATCGTTACGGTAAGTAGCGAAACAGGCGGCCGGATTATTGAACTGGCTGTACAGGAAGGACAGGCCGTAAATAAAGGTCAGCTTATTGCCCGGATGGACCAAGAGTCTATTAAAAAGCAGATGGCAGAAGTGCAGATCTCGCTTGACCTGGCCAACGAAGTTTATGAACGCCAAAAGCGGCTCTGGGAGCAGAATATTGGATCTGAAATCCAGTACCTGCAAGCTGAAAACAATGTAAACAGGCTGAAGAAGACACTGGAAACATTGGAATACCAGTTTACCAAATCATCGGTTTATGCGCCAATTAGTGGCGTTGTGGATATGTTGATTATGAAAGCCGGCGAAAATACGGCTCCAGGTAGTCCGATCGTACAAATCCTGAATACCAGAAACGTGAAGGTAGTCGCCAATGTTCCGGAAAACTACATTCAGGTTGTTAAAAAAGGAGAGACAGTAGCTGTTCAGTTTCCGGCCCTGGACCAGGAGCGCAATGCACGAGTATCGGAAGTAGGTCGCACGATTAATCCCGGCAACCGGACATTCAATATCGAAATTGATCTCGACAACGGCTCCGGGTTATTGAAGCCTAACTTATTGGCAACTGTTTTGATCAACGACTACTCTGTTTCGGATGCAATTGCAGTACCGATTGAGTTGGTTCAGCAGGAAGTTGGGGGCAAAAGCTTTGTCTATGTGGTTGAAACAAAAGGAAAAGACCAGATGGCCAGGAAAGTGTATGTAGAACCAGGTCGGAGTTATAAAGGACTCATTGTTATCGATTCCGGACTGGAAGGCGGAGAAACACTGATCCTGCAAGGTGCACGTGGTTTATCTGACAAAGAACTCATTACAACCAGCTAAAGAAAATTACCCGGTAATGGCTAAGAATATTACGCAAAAGATAAAAGACGGGCTGAGGGAATTTGGGCTGACAACGCTGGCTGTCGATAACTCGACGAGTGTGTTTTTGCTCACCTTTATGCTCTTTTTATTTGGACTTCAGTCCTACAATACGATGCCAAAGGAATCCTTTCCGGAAATTCCGTGGCCTAAAATTTATGTGAATACCGTTTATTTCGGAAACTCGGCAGCAGATATCGAAAACCTGGTAACCAGGCCTATCGAAAAGGAACTGGCCGGCATTTCGGAGATCAAAACGGTTACCTCTTCCTCCCAGCAGGATTACTCCCTTATCGTAGCGGAGTTTGAAGCGGATGTGGATCAGGACGATGCTACCCGGAAAGTGAAGGATGCAGTTGACCGGGCTATGCCTGATTTGCCAAATGACCTCACCACCGAGCCGGAAGTGTTGGAAATTAATCTATCCGAACTTCCAATCCTCACTATAAATGTTTCGGGGAGTTACACCAATGACCAACTTCGGGAATATGCAGAATACCTGCAGGATCGACTTGAAGACCTGAATGAAATTTCCAGTGTCGATATCAAAGGTTCGCTGGAACGGGAAGTCTCCATAGAGGTGGATTTGGTGAAGATGCAGTCTCTCCAGATTAGCTTTTCGGATATTGAAAATGCGGTGCGCTCGGAAAACGTAACCATGTCTGGCGGGGAGTTATTGACCAATAATTTTCGCCGTACCATACGGATTATCGGGGAGTTTGAAAACGTAGAAGAGATCCGTAACCTGATCGTCAAAAGTGAAAACCAATTGCCGGTGTTTTTGAAAGACATCGCCAAAGTGGAAATGGGATTTGAGGACCGCACCAGTATTGCGCGGGCTTCCAGCCTCCCGGTAATTTCACTGGATGTGATCAAAGGCAGTGGCGAAAACCTTCTGGCCGCAGCCGATAAGATAAAGGAGATTATTGCAATAGCACAAAAAGACGTGCTGCCAAAAGATTTGGAAATTAGCTTGTTTAATGATCAGTCTGTGCAAACACGACTGATGGTTTCCAATCTGGAAAACAGCATCATATCCGGGGTAATCCTGGTTGTACTGGTACTGCTGTTTTTCCTCGGGCTCCGCAACAGTATGTTTGTGGGTATTGCTATTCCGCTTTCTATGTTAATGGGTATTTTGATCCTTAACCTGATTGGCTATACCCTGAATATGGTGGTGCTCTTTTCGCTTATTCTGGCCTTGGGTATGTTGGTGGATAATGCGATCGTAGTGGTCGAGAACGTCTATCGATACCTTCAAAATGGGTATTCTGCGAAGGATGCTGCCCGTTATGGCGCAGGTGAAGTTGCCCTGCCTATCATTGCTTCGACAGCTACAACGCTGGCGGCCTTTATTCCGCTTGCTTTCTGGCCCGGCCTGATGGGAAGTTTCATGAAATACCTGCCAATAACGCTGATCATCGTGCTTTCTTCTTCTCTTTTTGTGGCGCTGGTGATCAATCCGGTATTGACTGCCGCCTTTATGAAAGTTGACGAACGTGCAGATGACGCGGCTGTTCGGAAACGGAAACAAAGAAATATCCTGATCTGGTCGGCGATCATGATTGTCGTCTCCATAATCGCTCATTTCATGGGCATCATGTGGCTGCGCAACAGCCTCTGGATTACTTCCGGCGTGACCCTGGCTAATTTCTTCTTCCTGCGTCCGGCATCTTTCTGGTTTCAGGCCAATGCCTTGCCTGCACTGGAACGCGGATATTTTAGCTTTGTAAAATCAGCGCTAATCGGAAATCGCCCTTACGGGATATTTGTCGGAACGATCCTTTTATTGATCTTCTCCTTTATCCTGATGGGCACCAATATGCCCAAAGTAGAGTTTTTCCCGGAGGCAGATCCGCTGTATGTCAATGCTTTTGTGGAGCTTCCCGTTGGTACGGATATTGAAGCTACCGATGAATTGATGAAAGGAATTGAGAAAGATGTTGCCAGAATTATTGAGCCTTACGGCGAAATTGTCGAGGCGGTACTTTCTCAAATTGGCGAAAATACCTCCGACCCAAATGCAGGGCCTGAATTTGGAGCTTCGCCGCATAAAGCCCGTTTGACGGTCAGTTTTGTTCCTTCTGAAGAACGGGGAGAATTATCTTCCCTGGAAGTAATGGAAAAACTACAGGAAGGCTTAAAAGGATATCCGGGTGTAGGAATCGTGATTGCCCAAAATCAAAACGGTCCGCCAACCGGCCTGCCAATTAATATCGAGCTCCGCGGGGAGGATATCAATGAGCTGGCCAATCTTTCGGAGGACATCGTGTCCTACCTCAACGCCGAGAATATTGCCGGTGTGGAGGAACTAAAGAAGGATGTTCGCATCGGTAAACCCGAAATGATTGTTGGTGTAAATCGGGAAGCTGCCCGTCGTTATGAGATATCCACCTATCTGATTGCTGATGCGATTCGTACAGCGGTTTTTGGCAAGGAGATATCCAAATTCAAAGAAGGCGATGATGAATATCCTATACAACTACGGGTGGACGATCAATCGCGTTATGATATTGATGATATCCTGAATCAGCGGATTACCTTCCGCTCTCCGGCGAATGGACGGATCAGTCAGGTGCCTATTGCCGCTGTTGCGGATGTAAGTTATTCTTCCTCCTATACCTCCATCAACCGGAAGGACCAGGAGCGGATGATTACGATTTACTCGAATGTGCTGGAAGGTTATATCCCAAATGAGGTAGTAGATCATGTGAAAGCGACCTTGGCAAGTTATAATATGCCCAGTGGCTTTAGCTACGAGTTTACCGGAGAACAGCAGGAGCAAGCCGAAAATATGGAATTCCTGAGTACGGCCTTTATGGTCGCCCTTTTCGGTATTTTCCTGATTATTGTAGCGCAGTTTAACTCGATCATTTCCCCATTTATCATTATCCTGTCGATTGTATTCAGTACCATCGGGGTATTGTTGGGTTATGTCTTTAGTGGGATGAATATCGTGTTGATCATGACGGGGGTAGGTATTATCTCTCTGGCTGGTATCGTGGTAAACAATGCGATCGTGTTATTGGATTATATCAACCTGCTCGTCAAGCGAAAGCGAACAGAACTCGGTTTGGACAGCATGTATGATATGCCAAGTGAAGATGTGCGTGCAGCTGTAATCCTTGGTGGATCCACGCGTTTACGTCCGGTATTGTTGACAGCGATTACCACAGTACTTGGATTGGTACCGCTGGCGATTGGATTTAACTTCAACTTCTTTACCCTGATCTCTGATTGGGATCCCAATTATTATGTGGGTGGAGATAATGCGGCATTCTGGGGTACGATGGCCTGGACGGTTATTTACGGCCTGGTCTTTTCTACCTTCCTGACGCTGGTTGTGGTACCCGTTATGTACTGGATGGCATACCAACTGAAAGGAGCCTGGATTCGTTTCTCTGCGCCTAAAGAAAAATCGTAAACCATGCAAAAAATCACGAGCGAGCAACTTCGGCAACTTAGAGAAGATTATCAGGCTGAACAGCTTAATTTATCCGGAGTGCCTGAAAATCCAATGGTCCTTTTTGACCACTGGATGGCGGAAGCCTTACTCGCCGGATTGCCCGAACCAAATGCTATGACACTTGCCACATGTGGGCAGGATGGATGGCCGTCGGCGCGCGTGGTTTTACTCAAAGGGGTTGACGAAAAAGGATTTCAGTTTTTTACAAATTACGAAAGTGACAAAGGCCGCGAATTGGAAGCCAATCCAAAAGCGGCATTAACCTTTGTTTGGCTGGAACTCCAACGTCAGGTTCGTATTCGTGGGAAGGTAGAAAAACTACCTGCTCATTTATCAACTGCTTATTTTCAGTCCAGGCCACGGGCAAGTCAGCTCGGGGCCTGGGCTTCCCCACAAAGTCGTGTCATCCCTGACCGTAGTATTTTAGATGATAATTTAAGAGCCATGGAGTCTCGTTTTCAAAACGAGAACCCGCTTCCTTGTCCGCCGCATTGGGGCGGTTTTTTGGTTGTTCCGGATCAAATTGAATTTTGGCAGGGACGTTCCAGTAGGTTACATGACCGGATTAAATTCACCTGCCTGCCCGATAAATCCTGGCAAATTCAGCGTTTGGCTCCCTGAGTCTAAGGGCAAATTTTAATATTCAGCAGATTATTCCAGCTTTCCGGGGATTTATTTTACATTTGTTATGGAAGAAAAATCCTCCTGATATCAATCGGAGGTAAAAAACGGAAGTTGGAAATTCATATTTCCTCTATCAAAACATATTAGCGGCTTTCTGTGTGGTCTGTTCCACATAGGAAATCATTATTAATATTCCCTGATTGGCTATACTGTCATTTTCAGAGAGTTGCGTAGCGTTTGTTATTGTCTTATTTAATCGTTGATCACTTGTTCGACTATTCTTATTTAGATCGAATTTCCTCTAATTCAAGTGAATTACATTTGGAAATGCTTGAAATCTTTCTGGATTTAGGAAGAAAGGTGTACGATGAATTGCGTGTATTTAGCGTCGGCCAGCAGAAGGATTCAATTGTGCTTTGTTTTACCAGCTTATACTCAAACTTTCGAATTCTCGGTTTACACCAATTGCTGCGGGAAGCAGAAACGCTGGAACAAAAGATACAGGAGAGTAGTGGCGTAATAGGAGAAGACATGAAACCCAGGATTACCAAATTCACCAATAATCTCAGCCTGGCACTGGAACAGGCAGAACGAGATATTTTACAGTACAAAGAGTCTTTGAAGGTTTAAAATAGCTCTATTCCCCTCTATTCGGTTTTGTTGTATCTTTAAGATACTTTTTCCCAAAAAACAATCCGATGAAAACCTTCTTTACCTGCCTGTTTCTGTTCTGTAGTACTCTTGCTATTCATGCACAGGAGTGTTTACAATTATTCCTGTATCAGGTTTCCGGCCTTCCGGGGGAGGATGTGGAAGTCGCTTTGTCCACAGCCGGGTTTCAGGACATCGTTTCCATGCAATTCAGCATAAACTACGATCCGGATCAGATTTCCTTTATAGGTATGCAAGAATTAAACCTCCCGGGATTGCATCCTTCCAATATTGGGAACCCTGCACCGGGAAATATTA
>JAGQWR010000061.1 GCA_020437105.1 Saprospiraceae bacterium | reverse complement strand
ACACCCGAAGCTTTCAGATTGTCAACAGCCAACTGCATTAGAGGAAAGTTTCCCGGGTTACATCCTTCCTCTTCCGGGCAAGACCAGGAGTTGGCGATAACATGCGGCGCTTTTGTTGGATCCGGATTTTCTCCGGCCAAATCTGTAGGAGCCAAAAACCATTCAAAACATTCGATGTAAGTGAGGGGCGTACCTGCTCCGCGCTCCATATTTCGGGCGGCAATCCACTGCGCATCTGGCGCTACACCCACCTGATTATCACCATCGGAGCCGACCATGGTACCCATTGTATGTGTGCCGTGACCATAATCATCACATGGGGCGTCAATATCTAATCCACAAGGATTATTTGTTGGATCGGTAGGATCTGCATCGTTATTTGATGGATTGATCTCATGGATGGCATCATGCCAGTTGTAATTATGGTCACTGCCGCCAGGCGCATATCCCCGGTACTTCGGTTGCAGTGCCGGGTGTGTCCAGTCATATCCGGTATCCTGGCCACCCACAATAACCCCTTGCCCCGTAAAACCCATTGCCCAAACATCATCGGCGTTGATCTTTTCAATTCCCCATTCGACGGCAGTCGGGCCCCGCGTTAAATCTGGTGCTTCTATTTCATATTGCGCCTTTTGATAAACAGGGTTATCTGTTATCCAGGCAACTTTATCACTGGAAGCCAGTGTTTCGATCAATGACATATCCCCAAGTACCCAAATCGCATTTACAATGTACAGGCTCCGATATACAGCTCCTGCTTCTGTGACGACTTGCAGAATTTCAGGTTGGGTTTTCTGCGCAGTTTCTTGCAATTTATTAAACACAAACAAAGCTTTCTCTTCCTTGGTATGGATATTAGCAGCGTCAGACAGATCGGCCTGCGCACGCAGCATCACCATAAATTCAATCGGGCTGTCGCCGGATTTTCCCCATAAAACCGGATCCACCTTTTGCTGCCAATCGCTTTGTCCGGAAAGGGATGAAAAGAAAATTAAAAAGCCCGTTGTAAGAAGTAAAAGTCTGTTCATTAGTTTGGTCTATTGCCTATTATAAAATTTACGGCCAATTGATTACACCCCGCATGTAGCGAATCTTAAAAATCCATTCCAAGAGAAAAATAGAGTCGTGGATCCTGCACAACCCGTGTCTCTAAACCCCAGGCATAATCTAATCTTAAGAAATAACCGAAGAGCACCGACCTGATACCGAATCCGTATCCCAATACAATTGGATCACGAAAATAACGCACTTTTGCAAATACCGGATTACTCGGAACCAGTGGATCGGGAATAATTTTAGTATTCAGGGGGTTTTCGTCGGAGAATGGCGAAACTCCCTGCCAGGCGGTACCCATATCAAAGAATCCAACCAACTGCAGATTGCGGAGGAAATTATTTGACACTGACTTGCTGAGATAACGCACAATTGGAATACGCAGCTCGGAATTAAACACGGCATAGGAATTGCCATTACGTATATTCATACGGAAGCCCCGCATATTGGTTGCAACCGTTTCATATGCAAACCCGGCTGATTCCGGCAAGGGTATTTCATTGTTAAAACTTGGAAACAACCAATTGTCAACACCGCCCAGATAGTACAGCATCTTTTCGGATCCAAAGGAAGTTGCGCCTGCCAGGCGCAATGCAAATACCGAGTGTTTCAGCAGGCGTTCGTAGTGGCGGGCATCCAGTCCGATAATTGTCATAAACCCATCTGCAAAATCAATATTAACCCGGTCTATCAACTCTACATCGAATCGTTTAACAGCCTCCACATAAAATTTGTAGCGGGTACCTTGTTTGAGGTTTAATGCCAGGTCTATGGTATTATCAAACACATATTCTGCTCGCAATCCAAAACGCTGTTCGCGGGAGCTTGGAGCTGTCAGGCTCTGCAGGTCACTTGCCAGTTGGGTCGAATTATCAAACCGCAGCGTGGCTTGTCCGCGCAAACTTGTAAACATGTTTAGCGGGTACCGCACTTCAAACTGGGTTAAAAAAGTATTTGTTTCCAAACGCGGCTGGATAGGAGAAGTTGACCGGGCCTCCAGTGGAAAGCGCTGTTTTTGTCTGTAGGCAGCATACCGTTTGTCGAGCCGCCGCTTTTTATCGTCAAAAACCAGGAAGAATTCCGATCCGTTGAAGGACGTAGGCACCCGCACACCGCCTTCAATTTCATAGTCTTCAAAGAGGTCTTTAAAGTTGCCTTTTAGTAAAATGCCCGGCGGGGGATAACCAAAACCCTGAGGTGTACCCGCATAACTACTCAGGCCTTGAAACAACAGGCTGTTATCCAACTGGGTCGTCACAAAATCCGTGCGGAAGGTAAGTCGATGGGGCTGAATACGCGGTGGTTCAAAATGCACGACTTCCGGTTCGTACTTGCTTTTGACAGCGGGTTCTGTTTCGGAGGTCAGGCGATCAAAGGCAATAACGCCTTCTGCTTCTTCTGCCTCCACATCTACTTCAGAAGGAGGTGGCAACTCTTCTTCGTCAAATTCACTTTGAAAAAAGTAGTTATCAATATCTACTTTACCTGTATCCTGTTGCACCACCATGGGCGCTTCTATTATCGGAGGAGCCGAAACGATCGTCTCTTCTTTTTTTGCTGCTTCTTTTTTTGCCGCCTCTTGCAGTTGGGATAAATACTGTATTTGTTTCCTTCTGAAAAAAGTCTGTTCGGCAGGGATACTTTCCAATAATTCGACCGGACGAATAAACACTTGTTGGTATCCTTCCCGCCACATTAATTCGACAAGCTTTCCACTGCGTTCTGCTGCATGTTGCCAGAGCAAATTGCGGTCATATTGCTGTACCGGAAAAGTTACACCTCGCTCTTTATACACCGGTCTGGAGAAAATGGAATCCACTGCTGCAATAGCTACGCTGTCGAGCTTACTTTCCAGGGTAGAATCCGGATGGAAGATCAACTCCGTTCCATCGTCCATTAAAACGATCTTATCAATATGGTGCAGATAGGTTTCGATATAACCATTGTATCGGGAATAGAGTCCTGTTTCATCACTTAGAAAAGAGAAGTGGGTGCTATCTACCAATTGTGGATTGCGCTCATTGGCATACGGGGTCCAGGTGAGTCGAATCAACTCACTGGACGGATTTGCCATATCCATATAAAAAAGATCGAAATTGCCGGTAGGCAGAATGGTATCCAATTTCGCATCCAGGAGCAGGGTATCCGGCCGGTTAGAAGCGAAAATAATACCCGGACGGCCATCGAGCTTCACGACACGGGCATCCAGATCATCCCAAAAATCATTAGTCAGTCTTCGGGTATCACGCGTGCTGAGAGAATAAAGAAAAATGTCAGAATACCCTTTCACAGCACCTGAAAGGATTAGCTGCAAATTATTCAGATACTCCATACTATACACCCGCTGGTACTGTGGTGCAAGTTCTTCCACCTCCGACTTCCCGCTTGCCATGTCATATCTGCTCAGATAAACGATATCGCGTTTTTCATACAGGATCGCCAATTCGAGGCCACTCGGACTCCAGGCCAGTATCGGGTAGTTATAATCTGTTTCCTGTAATTGATTGCGGTAACCAAATTTGAAAACCCGTTTGCGATTGCCCGTTTCCAAATCCTGGACATAGACCTTATACTTCCCGATCTCATTGGTCACATAGGCCAGTTTTTTACCATCCGGACTTAACTTTAGCTGGGTAAAAGGCAGGTCGCGCTTATTGCGAATATCCAGTGCTTCACCTTCCGGGGCGCTGGCTTCGCGGAGATCGCCTTTGTAGCGTTCCTGAAAATAAAGCAACCAACTTTCGGTGGTGCGCTCAAACGTACTTCCCAAGACATACAAAAAGCCACTCTCAATATTGCGGTTAATCCGGGTAAGGTAAAGTAGGTTAGAGACCGTAGCACGGCCATAATTTTGTCCGATAAAATACCAAAGTGAGTGCCCGGCGAGTACGGGATCCTTTTCGGCAAAGTCCTGAAAATCCTTAACATCTCCGCGCATGAAGATATCTCGCAACTGATTATCTAAATCGGTACTCCAGGCTTCTCCTACATAATCAATCAGGCCAACTTTAAACCAGGCTGGCAAGTTGAGGCTTACGGAGTTTTGAACAATCTCCTGCAAATTGGAGCCAAAAAGCATGGAATTTAAAAATACGGTAGCCGTACCTTCCCGAATTTGCCGGCGGAGCAGGTTATGATCTCCGCTAAAATAGACGAACATTTTATTGCCGTATATTTTTGTTTGGCCACCGGCATTTTCGAATGTTTCTTCGCTACCGATATTACTTTGTTTGAGGTCGGTCAGATCGGTATAGACGATCACTTCGATTTTATCATTGATCCTGTGTTCGAGTAAATCTTCGATATCCGAAAAATCGCTTTCAGCAATTTGCAGCGTAGCCTGGGCGATATTCCGACCATCGCCATACCAATAGGTGATGAAATTCTGGGTTTCATACATTGACCAATCATCAAAATCGCGGTGATATTGCACCCGACTTTTACCGAATTCGACCTGGGTGCCCTGAGCTGGCAAAACCAGGCTGGCGGAGAGCAAAATAAAAAGGATATATATCTGGCGCATAAATCGCAATTTGAAAGCTTTTTAAATTCTGAGTCGGCATGACTGAAGGCAATCACCAACAGAATAGTACCTTCGCAGGGAAGGAAAAATAAAGTACGCCAATTCGGCGAATATTGCTAAACTAAAACGGAAAAAGCATGGCTTCTGTTGTCAGCCTTACGTTTAACCCTTTTGAGGAGAACACTTATCTTGTTTATGATGAAACCGGAGCCTGTGTCATTTTTGATCCCGGCTGTTATGATAAAGCTGAAAAAGAAATCCTGCACGCCTATATTAAAAAACACCAATTACGGCCAATTCGTTTAATAAATACTCATTGCCATTTGGATCACATCTTTGGCAATGCGACGGTAGCAGAAACTTACGGACTTGGTTTGGAGATTCATCGGGGCGAAATACCTGTTTTAGAATCCGCTCCACGGGTTTGTCAGATGTATGGCCTTCCTTATCCGGAACCTTCTCCGGCGCCTGAACACTTTATTGAAGAAGGCGATATTATCGAATTTGGAAATACACGCCTGGAGGCTATTTTCACGCCCGGACATTCGCCTGCATCCCTATCCTTTTATTGCGAGGCCGATCAATTCCTGATTGCAGGAGATGTGCTATTTTTTCACAGTATTGGCCGTACAGACCTGCCTGGCGGCGATCATCAGACCTTGTTGGACAGCATTCACCAGAAACTTTTCCCCTTAGGCGATGATGTCGTTGTCTATCCCGGACACGGGCCAAAAACAACGATTGGTGTAGAGAAGATCCACAATCCGTTTTTGCGGTAACTCAGGAAAAGAGCGTTCCCTGCTCCACACCCGGAAGCTGCCGAAAAGAGCGGCGGTGATGGATGGTGATGCCATATTGTAAAATCGCCTCCCGGTGTGCCTTGGTGGGATAGCCTTTATTTTTATTCCAGTCATAATGTGGGAAGCTCTTATGTAAGTAGGCCATCCGTTCATCCCGATGTGTTT
>JAGQWR010000060.1 GCA_020437105.1 Saprospiraceae bacterium | reverse complement strand
GGACCACAGGACCACAGAACCACAGAACCACAGGACCACAGGACCACAGGATCACCCCCGATAGCTATTGGGCACAGAATCACTGAATCCCAAACGCCCCTCTCAGTCCATCAATAAACATCTGGATAGACATGATCAACAGGAGCATCCCCATAAATCGTTCGAGGGCAACCAGGCCACGTTGGCGAAGCACCCGATAAAGCATCGGAGAAGCCATAAAAACCAGAAAGCTGATCCCCCAGGCAATGAGTAAGGCCCAGAATAAATCCATTGATTTTCCAGGGTTATTGTGCGACAATAGAATGAGGGTAGCGAGTGCCGACGGACCGGCAATCATGGGCATGGCAATCGGCACAACCATAGGCTCTTCGGTGGAGGTAAATAAAGCTTCCCCGGAAGGGTTAGGGAAGATCATTTTCAATCCGAAAATAAAAAAGATGACGCCTCCGGCAATCGAAACCGCCTCTGTTTCCAGATGGAATATGTTGAGGAAATCATCGCCAAAGAATAAAAACAACAGTAATATGGCTAACCCGATAAATACTTCCCGGACAATTATCCGGTAGCGTTTTCGGTTGTCCATTCCTTTAAGAATAGCCAATAATAGGGGGACATTCCCGAAAGGGTCAAGTACAAAGGTTAGCAGCAGGGCAGTGGAGAGAATGGAAAATTGGGTATCCATAAATGGTGGAAATGTCTTTGTTCCCTCAAAGATACACGCTCTTGGCTTCTTTATTCATAGATTAGCGTAGCCGATCCGGAACCCGCCTCAATCGTCATTTCTACCTCGTAATATAAATTTCCACTGGTTCCAGTTCTTTGCATTTCGAGGGTATATTGGTCGCGTGGCAGGTATAGTTTTTTGGAGACATCATTTGGCCCCAACTCGGTCTTTTTTCCGGTACTGCTCGTAACGGTTTTACTTAATTTCAATTGGTTGGTTACCCGAAATCGAGTATAATAATAGGCTTTGGGAGCCTGGATAGTGATTACATGAGAGGAACTGGATTTTCCATCCGGAATAATTCCGCTGATAACCAGCGTGACTGCCTTGGAGGCATCTGAAGCCGGAAAAGTAAAAGATTTAGAAGCCAATACGCTCAGGAAATTTTCGGCCTCTATAAAGAATTTTGGTTTTTGGTTTTGAAGGGTAGAACGGAGGGTGCGTAGTCTTCCCGGACTTAGGCGCCGCAGCACTTCCATATCAGCTTGTACCGCTTCCTCCCGATCTAATTTTGTATTTGCCGCAATTCTCCCGATAAGGGCATCAGTATTTTTAGGATCCAGTTGAATTATTCTGGAATAATCATTGGAGGCCTCCGTAAAATTCCCGGCCATAAAGAGCAGGGCTGCTTTGTTGTTTAAGGCTAATACATATTCCGGATGTACCTGTAACACCTTATCATAAGCCTCTACGGCCTTTTGAGTATTATTTATTGCCAGATAGGCATCGGCCAATAAAACCCCGGTCAGGATGGCACCGGAAGTATCCTGCCTGCCTGCTTTTTCTAAGGCATCAATAGCGACATCATATTGCTCCTCCTCATGAGCGATCAGACCAAAAATAGTCAGGATGAGTTCTTCGATATTCTTTGTGAGCACCCCTTCCCGTACAATACTGGAGATAGAGGTAGTCGTATCCACCTGTGATTCTCCCTCCAGTTGGAGTTTTGTGACCTCTAATCCTTCTGCATTACCCAGATACTTGTAGCGCGTTGTGAGGTCCATGACGTTGGCATGTTCCTCCACCGTGCCCCAAATGACCAGACTGGCATTGCATTTATCTCCTTCGGCCGAAGCCGTCTGGAAATCTAATGATTCATCCTGTTTTCCATGGATTCGGATACTGCTTTTGATGCCGTTTTGGTTACACAGCTGATCGAGGCGATCCATTATAGATATCTCGGGATTCAAGTCCTTACCGCCCCCGACTTCCCGGAAAGGAAAAAGCATGACATTGAATTGCGACTCGTCTGCAAAACCCGGACAAGCATCTACCTTGTTATTGCCATTCAGAAAAAAACGCCAACTGGCAAACCCGGCAAGTCCAAAAACAAGCAGGGCGAGCACAGGAATAAGCCATTTTCGATTTGTGCCCGGCTTGAGATCTGGTTCCAGCTTAGATCCTTCTACATCCAGATTTCCTTCCCTAAGTTGCTTAATAATCTGGTGCAACTGGTCGTTGGTCTGATTTCGGGAAACATCGAGTTTATCTTCTGTGATTAAACCACGACGAGCCTCTTTTTCAATCCGATTGTATTTCGCACTAATCAGGGTATGCCAACTAAGCAAGGAGTGGTATTTCGGATCGCTTTCCAGAATGGTTTGCAACTCCTGCAAGGCCATACTGGTATCGCCATCTAAAATAAGATCTCGAATACGGTTATATAAATTCTCGGGAGATAGTTGCATAGAGGATGTGCTGATGAAGTACCCAAATATAACGGATTACAAGTAGTACTCAAACATATTTTACTTTCCCAGCTCTATCGCCCGGCTTAAAGCAGCGAAAGCGCCTTGTCTGATTTGTTGGTTTAGATCGGTAGAATCAAAACTGGCCAGGGCCGCTTCGGTGGTGCCTCCCCGGCTGCATACGCGCCGAATCCACTCCTCGCAATCGTAATCAGATTTATGAAACAGGTCCACCGCTCCTTTAAAAGTCTGGCTGACTAAAAGTTCAGCTTCCGAGGTGCTAAAGCCCATGGTACGGGCTGCTTCCATCATGGCATTCATGAAAAACCAGACATAGGCCGGTCCGCTTCCGGAAATAGCTGTCGCTGCATCAATGGCTTCTTCCTTTTCTACATAAATGGTTTTTCCGGTGGTATTAATGAGGTTTTGCACCAGGACCAACTCAATGCGTGTTACATCATCCATGGACGTGAAAACCGTCATGCCCATCCCGATCTGTGCAGGCAGATTTGGCATGGCCCGAATGACTTTTCGGTTGCCCAAAGCGGTAGCAATCGACTCCATTTTTACACCTGCCATAATGGAGAGCAACACCTGCTGGGGGTGGATAAAAGGTTTGATTTGAGGGAATAAAATTTTGGAATCCTGAGGTTTTACGGCCAGAATGATCAGGTCGGCGGCAGGCATACAATCCTCCGGATTGTCAAAAACGGTACCCACATTTTCTTTGGCCAGTACTTCTGCCCGGTCGGGTGATTTTTCCAGAATGAATAACTGTTCCGGACTGGCAACGTGGCCACGAAGGAAGGAACGTGCATAGGTGCGGCCCATGTTTCCGCCTCCAATAATCAGGATCTTCATATTAAGTGGATAAATTTTTGTGCTTTAAAAATGGAATCGCCAAAGTTCCCCCTATTTTGGCAGAATTTCAATTTGAGCACTACTTTAGCCGAAAAATAAACGACATGGAAAAGATTGATGCCCTGAATCAGGTGGCAGCGTTTCATCGAACCTTTCAGCATCCGGTATTGGATGAGCCAACCATCCCTTCAGAATCGCGTTGCAATTTGCGGGTAGCTTTATTGGCAGAAGAATTAGACGAACTTAGACAGGCAATTACTGATAATGATCTGGTAGAAGTGGCTGACGCCCTGTGCGATATCCAGTATGTACTCGCCGGTGCCATCCTGGAGTTTGGCTTAGGGGAAAAGTTTGTAACGCTGTTTAATGAGGTGCAACGGTCGAACATGAGCAAAGCATGTGTAAGCCGGGCGGAAGCA
Organism: Saprospiraceae bacterium; assembly: GCA_020437105.1. Lineage (GTDB taxonomy): Bacteria > Bacteroidota > Bacteroidia > Chitinophagales > Saprospiraceae > JAAEZH01. Next base: position 1,953 of record JAGQWR010000060.1, on the reverse strand, counting down.
GAAGCAACGCAGGCGCATTATCTCGCCAAAGATGGTACAGAGAGTTATATCCGCGAACTCAACGGCCAGTGGCTTGTCTATCGGAAAGGCGATGACAAAACACTGAAGTCGATTAATTACTCGCCAGCAGACTTAAAAGACCTGCTGTAATTTGCGAAAGCGTTCCGGACTATGCCCCGTCCAGCGTTTGAACGAACGGATAAAGGAACTGGGCTCTGAATAATCCAGGAGATAAGCGATTTCTTTGATACTCAGATTTCTGTTTTTGAGATAATCCTGGGCAAACTGTTTTTTTAATTCTTCCAGAAGGGATTGATAGGTATAACCTTCTTCTTTCAGCTTTCGCTGAAGGCTTCTGACACTGATATTAAGAGTGGATGCAACTCGTTCGATTGTAGGGAATTCGGGTTTTACTAAATTAAGAATCGACTGTTTGACTTGATGGGCAAAATCTGTCGAATCCGGATGCATCGCCAAAAGCTTTTCCTGAGCGTACTGATTAAGCACCTGGAGTAGGCGATAATCGCTGGTCACAACAGGTTCTTCTACCTGACTTTTTTCCAAATAGATGGCGGTATATTCCATTGACCAGTAAACCGGACATTGAAGTAGTTCTTCATATTCGCGAAAGCGCACTGGCCGGGCATAATTAAAATGAATTTTTATCGGGGCGTACTTCTGCCGGGTTAGCGTATGGAATTCCCTTAGTGTGAATAATACCGATCCGTCCATGGTTTGCCTTACCGCTTCTGGGGATTGGCCAACCCAAATCGGATTTGGAATCAGCGCCAGTTCCCAGTTGTCGGGTGTTTCGGTCAATACGAAAGGCATCGCCTGGCAGCCCAAATTGGCGTATTCCACCATATATTGTATGCCTTCTTTTACCGTCTGGCTACTTTGAACAATCTGAACGATTAATCCGGCAGCCGATAAGGACAAGTGATCTCCGAGGTGCAATCCCAGCTGGGAGTTGCCTGTTTGGCGAACGGCCGTTTCAACTACTTCGTTGTAAATCCCTGCCGGGAAAAACAAATCATCCGTATTCAAGTCCTCGAGGGGGAGGCCTGTAATGGCTGTTAATTCTGTAACGCTGGCACCCTGCTGCCGGGCAAACTGGATCAAATTAGCGATAAATCGGGCTCTGAATTGCATACTCAAATGTAAATATTTTGGCGTGAAATGTCTATTTATCGGCGGTGGAAGTCAACAGCCGGTGGTTCAGGTGCCGCTATCTTTGTACTAATAAAAATCAAAAAGATGAAATCGATTCGAACAGAGATATGTATAGATGCCCCAGTTTCCAAAGTATGGGAATGCCTGATGGATTTTGAAAGCTATCCGGAATGGAATCCGCTTGTTCATATTCAGGGCAAGCCAATTGTGGGCACCAAATTAACCAACAAAATGTATCTGGAAGGGCAGAAGGAACAGGTTTTCCAGCCGACGGTTTTGGAGATGGTTCCGGAAAAGCGATTCCGCTGGGAGGGCCATCTTTTTGTGAAGGGCCTGTTTGACGGGGAGCATTATTTTGAGCTGCAGCCGGAGGGCGAAAATATGACCCTGCTGGTTCATGGTGAAAACTTTCGGGGTTTGTTGGTGCCCCTCATTATGAAGATGATTGGGGATAAAACGATAGCTGGTTTTGAAGCGATGAATCAGGCATTGGCGCAGCGGGTAGGAGAGTAGGAAATTTTCAAACACGCTGGGGACCTGACAGGTGGGCAACCTGACAGGTCCCCAACCTGTCAGGTCCATGAAAAAGGCAAAATAAATTTAATTTGTCCAAAATTATTTATGAGCTATTTTAGTGTATCTATTTTATTATCAATAAGTTATTAACACAATTTTGATAAAAAAGTAGGAAATGAAAATTTAAGAGAAAACGAAATGAAACCGACCTGTCAGGTCGACGACCTGACAGGTCGGTAACCTGTAATCATTTTTGCTGCAGAA
>JAGQWR010000059.1 GCA_020437105.1 Saprospiraceae bacterium | reverse complement strand
ATAGACCCAACCGGCGAAGCCGAATAGCCCAAAAGGGCTATAAGCCCTAACAGACCCAAGTTCGTTCAGGTTTTAGGCGTTTAAAACGTAACTTATCGATCTAATTTATACGGCAGCATTAGACCTTCGACTGAGGCGAAGCCTCTAAACTCTAAACTCTAAACTCTAAACTCTAAACTGGGCTACGCCCTCTAGACCGGGCGTAGCCCTTAGACCGTGAAGCCGACAGGCAAACCAGACTAAGCCAAAGGCATAGACCCACCCACCCAAGAATTAAGAATTAAGAATTCGCTTCTCTATTTCCACCGGCATGCCGCCTTTTGGCCGCAGCGTGATCAGGATCTGATTTTCGGGTGTTTTATCCGGAAATTTGAAGTTGAAGGATTGAACCAGCATGGGCAGAAGCAATTGCATTTCCATCATCGCAAATTGATAACCTACGCATTTACGAGGACCGAAACCGAAGGGGATGTAGGCGTTTTTAGGGATATCGGGGGCATCCGGGAGAAAGCGCTCCGGTTGAAATGCATCGGGCGACTCGAAGATCTTTGGATCTCGATGCAGCGCGTAGATACTCAGGTAGATGATCGAATCTTTGGGGACCTCAAAGCCACCAATTTCAGTATCGAAGGCTGCCATACGACCAACCGCGTAGGCAGGTGGGTAGAGACGCATCCCTTCCTCGATCACCGCACGGGTATAGGGCATACGGAAGAGGTCTTCCATTTTTGGAGTGCGGCCAGCCAGAACCGAGTCAATTTCCTCGAGTAAGCGGACTTTTTTGTCCGGATTGCGGCCCAGCAGGAAAAGTGTCCAGGTCAGGGCATTGGCCGAAGTTTCGTGTCCGGCGGCAAAAAGGGTGATCAATTCATCTCGTACGGCTTCGCGGCTCATGCGCTGGCCTGACTCGCTATCTTCGGCAAAGACCATCAGGGAAAGCAGGTCGTGGACAGGGTCTTTTTGATTTAGCCGCTCATCAATAATCTTGTAGAGTGAATCATTGATCATCCGGCGGTCTTTGATAAATTGGCGATGGGTGCCATTTATGAGTGCGATCGGAAACTTATAGGGTTGCAAGGCACGCATCATCACATATTCCTGTAGCGAGACCATCATGCGATACATTTCCTCGCGGCCGAGCTCGGTATCTGAGCTAAAGAGTGTTTGCAACACGATATTCGCGGTCACGCGCATCATTTCCTTAGACAGGTCAAAATGGGTTTCCTGGCTGGTGCGTTTTTTGAGATCTTCAACGAATGAGATTGATTCTTCCTGCATGGCCACAAACAAACCATCGAGAGCTGATTTATAGAAAGCCGGCTGCACCAGTTTTCGCTGATGCTTCCAGAAGTCACCTTCACTGGTGAGCAAGCCATTGCCCAGTGCCAGTTTGAGAGCATTGTAGAAAGGGCTTTTAACATACCTTTTATGTTGTGCCTGGAGTACTTGTTGGATCTCCTCTGATCCGCAAACCACAAAGACCTTTTTGAAGGGAAAAGGTGTTTCGAAAATCGGGCCATAAGTGGCAGATTGGATTCGGCTAAACTCAATCGGATTATTGAAAAACGGACGGGTTCGCGACCACCAGGGGCCTTCTTTGTATTTGGGTGCTTTTGTGGTGTGCATAGGAAGCGGGATGAGGTAAAAAATGTGGATTTTCCTTGCCTTATTAACGTTTTCAAAGGCGTTTTGGATGCATCAAAAACCCTTATTTTTCTGTATCTTTGCGCTATGACTTTAGATAAAAATCCACCAAGAGATAAAGGAAACTACGATGCGGGGAATATTACCGCATTAGAAGGCTTAGAGGCGGTTCGGAAACGCCCCGGAATGTACATCGGAAGTACCGATTCCAAGGGACTTCACCACCTCGTCTGGGAGGTTATTGACAACTCCATTGATGAGCATTTGGCGGGCTATTGCAGCCACATCGATCTGATCATTCACAAGGACAATTCCATCACGGTACGAGACAACGGACGGGGCATTCCTACCGGCATGCACGAAAAGTTGCAAAAATCGGCTTTGGAGGTTGTTATGACTGTACTCCACGCAGGGGGTAAGTTTGACAAAGACACCTACAAAGTCTCCGGCGGATTGCACGGGGTGGGTGTATCCTGTGTGAATGCCTTGTCGATCCATTTGCGGGCAGAAATACGTCGGGAAGGCAGGTTATTCGAGCAAGAGTACAGTAAGGGCATACCTTCGTACGATGTTCGGGATATTGGCACCTCAGATGATACGGGTACCCAGATCACCTTTACGCCTGATCCGGAGATTTTTGAGTCCACCGAATACAAATTTGAGACACTGTCAACCCGTATGCGGGAACAGGCGTATCTAAATAGTGGTCTGCACCTTTCACTGACCGATGAGCGGCAGATTGAAAAAGGGGAACCCCGTATAGAGCGCTTCTTTTCGGAGGGTGGTTTGGCTGAGTTTGTACAATACCTGGACCAGGGAAAAAGCAAACTAATCGAAAAACCGATCCACGTAACAGGTAAAGAAGATAATGTAGAGGTAGAGGTTGCGATGCAGTACAATACATCGTTTCAGGAAACCATCTATTCCTACGTCAATAACATTAACACCCGGGAAGGAGGTACACACGTCAATGGATTCCGCCGTGCGATCAACCGCCTCTTTAAAACCTACGGCGATGATGCGGGCTTATTCAAAAAGCTCAAATTTGCCATTGCCGGAGAAGATTTCCGGGAAGGCTTGACCGCCGTTGTTTCGGTAAAAGTACCGGAACCTCAGTTTAAGGGACAGACCAAAGGCGAATTAGGCAACTCGGAAGTAACCGGTATTGTATCGCGGGTTGTTTCTGATATCCTCAAACATTGGTTGGAGGAAAACCCGACCGAAGCCAAACGGATCATTGACAAGGTGATCCTGGCAGCAACAGCACGTCATGCTGCACGCAAGGCGCGCGAGATGGTGCAACGTAAAAACGTACTGACCGGTAGTGGTTTACCGGGTAAATTATCCGATTGTTCTTCCAAAGATCCGGAAGCCAGTGAAATATATCTGGTGGAAGGGGACTCTGCAGGCGGTACCGCTAAGCAAGGTCGGGATCGGATGTTTCAGGCTATCCTGCCACTTCGGGGAAAAATCCTCAACGTGGAAAAAGCCATGGAACATAAGATCTACGAAAACGAAGAGATCAAGAATATTTTCACGGCGCTCGGTGTTTCCATTACGGAAAATGATTACGGCGAGCGCGTTTTGAATATTGAGAAACTGCGCTACCACAAGGTAGTCATCATGTGTGACGCCGACGTTGATGGTAGCCACATCGTTACCCTGATTCTAACCTTCTTTTTCCGGTATATGCGGGAGTTGGTTCAGAATGGATACATCTACATTGCACAGCCGCCGCTCTACCTGGTGAAAAAAGGAAAACAATTCCGTTATTGCTGGAATGAGGAAGAGCGTGTTGCAGCTATTGCCGCTTATTCGGAAGGAAAAGGAGGTGAAAACAGCGTCAAAATACAGCGATATAAAGGTCTTGGTGAGATGAATGCCGAACAGCTTTGGGAAACTACCATGGATCCGGATACCCGGATTTTCCAACAAGTGACCATCGATGATGCACTCGAAGCAGATCGGGTATTCTCCATGCTTATGGGAGATGAAGTTCCGCCGCGCCGCGCCTTTATTGAAGCGAATGCAAAATACGCCAAGGTGGATATTTAAGCATTCAGACCCGCGGTTTTTATAAAAGGACAAAAGATGCAGTATCTTTTGTCCTTTTTTATGATGCCAAACGCCAGCCAAACTAAGCTTTATACAAAACTCACCCTGCTGCTCGCCAGCACCATAACCATTATGTCGGGTGCAGCTGTTGCGCCTGCACTACCTAAAATATCAGAGGCATTTGCCTATCTCCCGCAGGCTGAGCTATTGACCAAGCTGATCTTGACCCTTCCCAGCCTCCTGATTGCTATTTGTTCTCCGTTTATCGGTCGTTTTATTGATAAGCATGGACGGATTCGAATATTTCTTTTCGGAATTGCACTGTATATCGTTACCGGCTCGGCCGGGTTTTGGTTGCCAGGCCTGACCAGTATTCTAATAAGCCGTGCCTTGCTCGGTGTCAGTATTGCCATCAACATTACTACTGCCACGACATTGGCTGGAGATTATTTTGACGGAGAGGAACGCAAAAATTTTCTGGGGACTCAGGCAGCTATGATGGCCTTAGGTGGCACCCTGTTTGTCGGGGCAGCCGGTCTTTTGGCCGACATCAGTTGGCGGCACCCGTTTTTAAATTACCTGATAGCTATTCCGGTTTTATTTCTGTGCTGGCGATTTCTTCCAGAACCAACGCGCCCAAAGAAGTTGGAAAATCGTGCACGATTTAAACTAAGCGGTGATTATCCAAAAGAAGCCTGGCGCATTTATCTGATTTCCTTTTTTGGAATGGCCATGTTTTACATCATCTCTGTTCATCATGCCTATCTGATCCAGGAAAAGGGGATCGAACAATCAAGTATCCAAAGCCTGGGGTTGATACTGTGTACCATTTTTTCAGCGATTGCATCCATGCAGTATAGCCGGGTTGTACGAACTAATTTGGGGTACTTTCGAATTTATGCTCTGGCCTTTTTCGGTATGGCGCTTTTCTATTTTCTGGCCGGCATGGTATCCTCTGTCTGGCTAACTATCCTGTTTACCGGACTTTCCGGATTGGGCGCCGGATTGATAATGCCAAATGGAAATACCTGGTTGCTGCAATTGGCGCCTCCTGAAAAACGTGGTCAATTTATGGGTGGTATGACTACTGCCATTTTTCTTGGCCAGTTTGCTTCTCCCGTCCTCACACAACCCATGGTACGACTAACTTCTCTCTCCGGGATGCACGTTATTGCGGCTGGCTTAATGCTGTTACTAAGTGTATTTTTCACCCTCCAAAAAAAGCCCAAAAGCTAATTAATCCCGATTCATTCCTATTGGTACCAAATGGGTATCCTGACAGTCATGCTCCGGTTCTGTCTGTGTGTGACTTATTTACACATTCGAGTCTTTATGCCAGCGTAAATCCGCCAAAAGAAATACGTTTTCAAAACATTTGGGTTGAAACTGGTTTATAAGAATATACTCTTTCCGAAAAACTTAAAACTGACACTAATATGAAAATCAAAATTATACTCTTAACAATATTCATTGGAACAGCCAGCCTGCTCTTTGGGCAATATACCACCGTAAGCTTTGACCTCGAAAGAAATTATTTTAATGAAGGGCAGGTGTTGCCTGCTGAAAAACCGTTGATGTTTACCGGCCAACTTCCGGAAGGCGTTGACCTGGTGGAGATACAGATATTCCCTGGAAAATCTGATAAGCTAAAAGACCGGCTGTATTTTGCTTCCTGGAAAGATTATGACAATGCCCAAAACAGCAGTTTTTCGCTGGCCGTAAATTACCGACTCCGGGCATCCGAAAAGTATGATTTCTACCTTGATTTTTTTGAAAACCTGGATCAAGCTGAAGCCGGGAAACTTGCCGGGCAGATTAGTCTCTTGCTTAATGCTTATCTGGAAGCCAACCTAAACCTGGAGGACGATCAGATTAAATTAGCCAAAAGCACTAAAAAGATGATCGAGGAGATGAACGATATTATTAAATCGGTAATGTCAGAATATCGCTCCAGAGACGATACGGGAGTCAAAGAACTTTCGGAGACCGTTCGCCTCATGCTGGAGAAAGCAGCGGCTGTACGATTTGAAAAACTACCTGCCGACAGTACCCGCATCATAGCGGATGCTGCCCGGGAAGATCGGTTGCAAGATGAAATAAGTGATATCCGTAACAGTATTGATTTAGAGATCGAGCAACTACTGGGTAAAAATTGGAGCCGCTTAGCATTTAGCCGGATGGTTGATGATTATGAAACAGAAGAAAAAAGGGGTTCCCTTTCTATTAATGTGGGTTATGGCGGTGTTTACCTTTCGGGGAATGTCGATCAATTCTCCTATGGTGCCAGTCCGTATTTAGGGCTATCCCTACCCTTGAGCAACAGCACGCTGGCTCCTAAGTTTTTCCGAAACGCCTCGATTACCATGGGTGTTTTTCTCCAAAATTTTGAAGATGCGGATGGAAATACAGTCAGTGGTGTTTTGGTTAACCGGCCTTTGTATTTAGGGCTGGACTATAAGTTATTTGAATTTGTGCGTCTCAACGCAGGCGCTGCCTTTTTAGAAACCACTGCACTTTTTCCGGTTGATGGTGGCGATCCGGAGGAAAGAACCAATCTTTTTGTGCGGCCTTTTATCGGTTTAAGTGCCCGAATTGACCTGTCAATCCAGTTTGGTAAATAAATTCGAATTGCTGTCCTCAAAAGAGATTAGACAGGTTGACAGGGCAACTATTGTAAAAAACCCAAAGACTCCCAAAGCTATGCAATTCAAAATTACTTAACTTGGCATTTCTGTTTAATGAGTACCAACCGCTATTTACACTGAAGTGGTTAAGAATGGCTACTGAGGTTCGGGGAATTGAATTTTCTTTCTAATTGAGTTTTTATTGAGCCGCAAAGCAGCGCAACGTGGCGATAAAAAAAGTGGAATGAAATGGCTTTTCCGGAAACCAGTGATGTATTTTCAAACAACTTCACTAATAAAAATCAAGATAGGAATATGTCCAAAGGATTTCTAATTGACATGGACGGCGTTATTTACAGTGGAAAAGATTTGATCCCTGGCGCTAAAGAATTTATTGATGCGCTCAAAAAGCGTCAAATTCCTTTTCTCTTTCTGACTAACAACAGCCAGCGAAGCCGGAGGGATGTGGTAAATAAACTCCATGGCTTAGGAATTGATGTAGAGGAATCTCATATTTTCAATAGCGCAATGGCTACGGCCCGTTTTCTTGCCAGACAGAAGCCAAATGGTACGGCTTATGTGCTGGGCGAGGGCGGACTACTTACCAGTCTGCATAAGAATGGCCTTTCTCTGGTAAATTCAAACCCCGACTTTGTGGTGGTAGGAGAAGGTCGCAATTTTACGCTGGAGATGGTCAACAATGCCGTTGATATGGTCTTGAACGGTGCAAAATTAATTGCAACTAATTTGGATCCTTCGCCCAAAAAAGAAGGTTGGACAAATTTAGGAATCAAGGCGATTGTCTCCATGTTGGAAGAAGCTACCGGCAGGGTAGCCTTTTCGGTTGGAAAACCCTCACCGGTAATGATGCGGGCCGCCCGGAAAGAGATAAATCTGGCAACAGCTGATACTACTATAATCGGAGATACCATGGATACCGATATTATCGGAGGTATTCAGATGGGATACAGAACTATTTTAACGCTTTCCGGGGTTTCCAAACGGCCGAAACTCAAAAACTATGCTTTTAGCCCGGATATCATTTTAGAATCTATTGCAGATATTGACTTAGATGCCTTATTGGAAGACTAGTGTGTAATCCGGATACAAAGCACAAAAAAAAGCCGCTACGATTCATATTCACAGCGGCTTTTTTTAAAAGGCTTTTCCGGAAACTAATGAGGTGTTTTTAAACAACTTCATTTAGATGACCCGATAATTAATCGTCATCACCATCATCATAATCCGGGTGTACCAGGTTGTCCAGATCATCGATATCATCTGTATCGTCATCGTCTGGCTCAATATCATCAGGATCAAGACCGCCGAGCAGATCATCGTCCAAATCAGGATCAACAAACTGCGCAGGCTTTGGAGTCGTACCTGTTTTCTTAATAATACGGGTAATCACTTTCTTTTCGGTTGGACGCTCTTTTTTCTTTTCCCCATCTTCATCCTGCATACTGGACATCGGAATGTTTTTGCCGGAAGCGACCATTTCTTTTCCTTCCAGCGACTTGGTCGTTGTCGGTACTGCCATCAGGCGCCGTTTATCGATCAATTGACCGGTAATGGTGCACACACCATAGGTGCGGCTTTTGATCCGAAGCAAGGCATTTTTGAGATCCTGGACGTGCTTCCGTTGACGAAACTCCAAACTATTGAGTTGTTCGACATCATAGGCATAAGAACTATCATCTATATAATCGCCACGATCACTATCAGCTTGTTCTTCTAATTCCTGAAGGCGTTCCTGCATTCTAACACGTTCTACCTCCGCTTTCGCCAATTTCTTTTCGATCAGTACTCTGAATTCTTCAAGTTCTTCATCAGAGAACCTACCGGGATTTTTTTCTGACATTGATGACTGTGTTTAAGGATTAAATTTAAACGCTTTTTCTATATGTCGTAGGTTTTTTTTCTAGAAACCTGAATTTCGCTGTCCTTTCAGCTTGCAAGATGCTTAAAATTACATCCCAAAAAAGCATTTAGGAGCGCTCTACACTACAAACAAAAAAGTCTCAGCTTTGGCCGAGACTCTTGTTGCTTTATGGTACCCACGACTGGAGTCGAACCAGCACGTCCGAAAAGGACACTAGGCCCTCAACCTAGCACGTCTACCAATTCCGTCACGTGGGTAAATACCTAAAAATACCTGCTCTTTTTCAGGCTGCGCAAAGATAATGAGTTTTCCAACATCTACAAATCATGCTTTCATAATCATTAGTCTGATTTCGGCTATTTTTAAACTGACACAAAAACAGGCCGGTAATCGACCACTCCCGGCTACAAGGAACCCTTTCCAAAAATATGGCAGGGGATACTTGAATATATTATTGCTTTTTTTAATATTTGTATCGAGAGCGGCAGAAATGCTACCTCAACTTTTAGTTCCCACCCACCGATTTAAGCAAAAATTTCAGTTTCGCCCTTTTTCTGGACCGCACCCCCCGTACGGTCAAATTTTATGGAGTGAATGCATAACGCCCCTCACACTATGAACACAAAAGCGGTATTCGAATCATGACTCGACAGTAGGAATCCAGAAAACACATTTAACCCTTGGCGATTAAACCGGCCTCTCCACTTAAATGCGGAGAGGTTTTTTTACCAATATTACTGTCTGGCAAGCGATTCTTTCAGGAAGTCGATCACCTTTATTTCAATGGCATCAAATCCACGTTCGTCGGCCAGATAAGCAGACAGCCAATCAGCCAAATGCACTAAATACAAAGACTGCTCGACTAAATTGTCGCCTTTGGCCTGAATTTCCAGTACACTACCCGCAAAATTTCCAACAACCTCTTTCGTAATCTCTGTCCGGGTCTGATTCCGGTGTGACTCCAAACTGCTCCGTAAAAACAGCACAGCCAGCCGGCTGTCTTCCTCCCGCCAGCCTACCAGTTCATTGTGATTCATCTCCGGAATCACGTGGTGCCAGCATAGCATTTTACCGTTCTCGTTAAATTGTTGACGCATCCGCACAGCTACCGGTTCAAAACGATCCAGTGTGTAAATAATCGGCACCCGGTCGTGGATCAAAGCGGCAATCTGTTTTGCCCGCTCCTGAATAGATTCCTGGTGTTTGGTTAAAAAGTCGGACGCGCCCCGGATCTGATCCAATAAACTGCTACCAATAATACCCAGCTTATTCAAAATCCAAAGTTGCTGTACCAGGCTGTAACCCAGACAGGCACGTGGCGACGGACTACCAGCAGGTAGTTGGATATAATCCAGCCCATTTGCTTTTGCGCTTTCAACAAGCTTTCCGGCGGAAGCCAGGCAAACGATTTTTGCCCCACGCTCCTGAAATTGCTGAAAGGCGCTAAGTGTCTCTTCGGTATTTCCAGAATAAGATGAGGCTATCGCCAGTGTATTTTCATCCACCCAGGCCGGGATATCATATCCTTTTCCGGTATGATAAGGAATAGGTGATTCATCCCGGATAAAGCTTGCCACAAAATCGGCACCAATGCCCGATCCGCCCATGCCTGCCACATAGGCTTTGTGTATGGGTTTTTCCGACTTCCGAATATTTGCGGCAGCACCAATTTCCAGCGCTTCTATAAGTTGTGCCGGAAACCCGGCAATCAGTTTTTTCATAATTTATACCTTACTGTACAGCAACTAGGGTTTTCCAAGTAGTCTGAACATATTCTTTTTATAGGCTTCAACACCTGGTTGATCAAATGGATTCACACCCAATAGCAGACCACTGACGCCACAAGCTATTTCGTAAAAATAAAACAAGGCGCCAAGTTGCGCTTCTGTAATTTCGGGCAGGCGGATCAGCAGATTTGGTACGCCTCCTTCGGTGTGTGCCTGAAGGGTACCTTCTGCAGCCATGGCATTTACATAGTTCAGGGTTTTACCAGCCAGATAATTTAAGCCATCCGGGTTGCCTTCTACTTCTTCGATGGTCAAATCAGCAGGTGGCTCCTCTACCAGCAATACAGTTTCGAAGAGCTGACGTCGTCCATCCTGAATATACTGGCCCATGGAATGCAGATCTGTAGTAAATCCGGCGGAAGCCGGGAAAATACCCTTTCCATCTTTGCCTTCGCTTTCGCCATATAATTGCTTCCACCATTCTGCCAGATATTGAAATCCGGGTTCGTAGTAAGTCATTATCTCAATCTCCTTTCCCTTTCGGAGAAAGATGTTCCGCATGGCTGCATATTGTAACGCCGGATTTTCGCCGAAAGGCAATTGACTCCGCTCGCGCATACGTACTGCTCCGGCCATCATTGCCTGGATGTCCAGACCTGCAACAGCCATAGGCAATAAGCCTACTGCCGTCAGCACAGAAAATCGTCCGCCAACATCATCTGGTACCACAAAGGTTTCATAGCCTTTTTCCAGCGCTAATTTCCGGAGAGCACCACTCGTGCTATCGGTGGTAGCAACGATTCTATCGCGGGCGCCTGCTTCTCCGTAACGCTCCTCCAACATGCGCCGTAAGGCACGAAATGCAACAGCAGGCTCAGTCGTTGTGCCCGACTTGGAGATAACATTTACCGCAAAATCACGCCCTTCCAAGGCTTTTAATAATTCCTGGTGGTAGGTACCCGAAAGCTGGGTTCCGGCAAAAATAATGTGGGGTGAGGTTCGGGAAACAGCAGCTTTTAACCAGTCGAATGCCGGCTCCAACATGCTCAAGGCTGCTTTGGTGCCCAGATACGAGCCGCCAATACCTACTACAACCAGTATGTCAGCTTTTTCGCGCAGCCTGTCGGCACAGGCAAGGATCCGCTCCATTTCGTGGCGGTCTGTTTCTACCGGCCAGTCAATCCAGCCTGTAAATTCACTGCCGGGCCCCTGGCCACTTGTTAAGCGTTTTGCTGCCCATTCAGCGGCCGGAGCCATTTCAGCTAATTCCTCCATCCGAAAAAAATCGGTGGCGCGGGTATAATCAAAAACCAGATCCTTCATTTGGGAAAGTTTTGGGCTTTATTTGGCAGGCTTTCTGTTGCGAATATAGAAATAATGCGAGTAACCAAAGCTATCTTCCGGCCAATGAAAGACAAAAGATCTGCTATAGGAACAGAAGGTGAACAACTAGCTGCCAACTATTTGATTGCACAGGGTTTTAAGCTATTGGCTCAAAACTGGCGTGCCGGAAGGGCAGAGGTCGATTTGATTTTTCGGTCGGAAAAGTTATTAGTATTTGTGGAAGTAAAAACCCGGGCAGCCAATTATTTTGGATCTCCCGGCAGCTTTTTGACGAAGGCACAGGAAGCGCGCATTGGCATGGCTGCTACCGCCTATTGCGAAGAAGCAGGCCATGAATGGGAAATCCGTTTTGATCTGATTGAAGTTCTGCTTCCGCCAAAAGGAAAGCCAACGTTAAAACATTATCCGGATGCCTTTTACCCGGGAGATACCGGTTGGTAACAGCTAAAAGCTTTTTCTGCGAAGGAGATTGGTTTGAAATTTCACGGCATTCGTTTCCACGTATTCAATGATTTTTCCGGCGATGTCCACCCCGGTAGTTGTTTCAATGCCTTCCAGACCGGGTGAAGCATTTACTTCAATAACAAGAGGACCGTTTTTTGACCGCAATAGATCAACTCCTGCCACTGCCAGCCCCATGACACGGGCAGCATGTTTTACAATAATAGCTTCTTCCTCGGTTAGTGGCTCCGGACGCGCAGTAGCGCCCCGGTGCAAATTAGAGCGAAAATCGCCTTCCATGGCCTGGCGTTTCATAGTAGCGACAATTTGTCCGCCAACCAGTAAAGCCCGGATATCAGCTCCCTTGGATTCTTCGATAAACTCCTGTACAATCACGCGTTCGCGACTACGGATCAAAGCTTCAATAACAGACCGAACCGTATCCATACGGTCGGCCAAAATCACTCCGGATCCATGTGTGCTCTCCAACAGTTTGATGACTACCGGCAAGCCTCCAATCTGACTGATCATCAGCTCTAAATCCTGGGTGCGGCTCAGGTAAAAGGTCTTCGGTACCGGAATCCCAGCTGCCGCCAGCAATTGTAGGGACCGCAATTTATCCCGTGCTCTCAATAAAGCATCTGATCGCATCAGGGTATAAATATTGAGCCCTTCAAATTGCCGGATCACCGAGGCTCCCTCATAGGTCACAGAAGCGCCAATCCGCGGGATCACAGCATCCACATTATCGAGCGGAAATCCCTGGTATATCATGGTTCGCTTTTGCCCTTCCAACAATAAGCTGCAATGAAAATGATCAACTACATCCATTTCATGCCCCCGCCGATAACCTGCACGAAGCAAGCTCTGAGTAGAATAAAGGCCTAATCCACGAGAGAGAATGATTATACGCATGTGGTAAAAATACGTAAATGTTTGCGTTGTTCGCTTCGCGAAGGTTTAAACCGTTTGAAGCGTTTAAAACGTTAATTCCGTTTATTCGTCGCAGACGAATTTATAAACCATCAGCCCTCAACAGGGCGCAGCCCCCTAGACCGGGCGAAGCCCTTAGACCGCGAAGCCGACAGGCCAGCTAGACCAGGCCAAAGGCCCTAGACAGGGTGTTAGCCCAAATCAACTCTAAACTCTAAACTCTAAACAGGGCACTCAAACTCCCCCGATAGCTATCGGGGCAAACTAATTTTCCTCTATCTTCCCATCCTGAAAAGAAACTCATGGCAAGTATAGAACACCCAACCCCTGCATCGCAGATGAATGACAAGCGCACCATCAATGCCTGGGCATTGTTTGATTGTGCGAATTCATCTTATGCTTTAGTGATATCGGTAGCAATTTTTCCGGCCTATTTTATTAGTGCGACAGATGATATCATTCATATCGGAAACTGGCAGCTGTCAAACAGTGCATTATACGCCTATGCAATTTCTGCTGCCTACCTGATTCTGGCGGTTTTTTCGCCTTTGCTTTCCGGAATTGCGGATTATGGTGGAAAGAAAATGCGCTTTTTAAGATTCTTTACAGTATTAGGTTCAACCGCCTGTATTTCCTTGTTTTTCTTTAAAGGGATGTCGGATGAGGCCACCCAACTCATGAATAATTGGCAGTTGTTATTGGGTACGGGCGGATTCATGCTAGCCACTATTGGCTTTGCCGGAGGATTGGTATTCTACAACTCCTATCTACCCGAAATTGCTACGGAGGATCAATATGACCGGGTGAGTGCCAAGGGATTTTCATACGGGTATATCGGTAGTGTATTCCTTTTGATTTTAAACATGGTTGTTATTACCAAACCAGAGTGGTTTGGCATTCGCGAAGATATGCTGGCGATCCGTTTTGCCTTTATCATGGTAGGTGTCTGGTGGTTTGGGATTGCCTTAATTCCGTTTCGCCGTCTGCCTAAACAAAAGGTTCGGCTGCATACCGATAATATTATCGGCAAAGGCTGGGCAGAATTGAAAAAAGTCTGGGAAATCATTAAACATGAAGGAAACATCAAAAAATTTCTTTTTTCCTTCTTTTGTTATAGCGCCGGCGTGCAAACAGTCTTATTTCTGGCAACGACCTTCGCCGAAAAGGAACTTCAATTGAGTGCTGTTGAGATGATCATGGTCGTATTAATCCTGCAAATTGTAGCCATAGCCGGAGCCTACCTGTTTGCCTATGTTTCGACCCGACTTGGAAACAAAAAGTCTTTAATGATTATGTTGTTTATCTGGATTGGAATCTGCCTAACTGCCTACTTTGTAACCGAAAAGGCAGAATTTTACGCCGTTGCCGCTGCTGTTGGATTGGTAATGGGGGGCATCCAGTCGCTTTCCCGATCTACCTATTCTAAATTGATTCCTGCCGGATCAAACGACAATACCAGTTTTTTTAGTTTTTATGATATCCTCGAAAAAGGTGCCATCGTTTTGGGCACTTTTAGCTTCGGATTTATAGAACAAATTACCGGAGGAATGCGCAATAGCATCCTGGCATTGACCTTTTTCTTTCTATTGGGTACCATTCTCCTGTCGAGGGTGAAAATCCAGCACGCTAAAGCGAATTCTTAGGGATTGTACAGCAAGGGATTAAGCGAATCCTTATCTTTGCGGGGTGAAAACCGATACCGTATCCATAATGGGAAAGTAGTTGCCTGCTTTTCGCCAACTCAATTTGCTCGCTCCCAAGAAATGAATGTACCAAAACTTACACCTCATACACTCACAATCGACCATCCTGTTTTTCTGAATCTGGCCATTGCCCTGTTCTTACTGGTTTTGCCTTTTTCAAACCTGCAGGCACAAACCAGGTTTCAAACACCGGAGTGGGGCCTGCTCCAGGATCCCGGTAAATTGATAAAGGCAAATGCCTCCATGCGTACCGTTGACGGCTGGACCCACTTTTATAACGAAGAAGCCAATATACTTCTGGTCTCTATCAAATTGGGCGATCAGGAAATTGGATCTTTAGACGAACAATTAGTCATCAGCTCCGGCCTGCTCGGCAATTATGGCAAAGTTGCCAACGATCTTTCCGGTGCATCCTATGTCGATCAAAGCATCTGGCTCACGATGAATCGCTATTGGCGTATTGAAAAGGCTACCCCCATCCAGCGGCCGGTGCGAATGCGTTTTTACTATTCTACTCAGGATTATAATGATTTAATCAAAGGCCTCGATGATATTGGCCTGGAAGACAAGCAACGTGGTGAGTTGCTCTTTTTTGCCCTTACGGGGAATGCCGTGCATCCCTTTTCTTCCCGCCCGGATGCCATGCGTGCCAAGTATGTTCCACTGCGGGATTCGCTTAAAGCTGAAACCGTGCCCTGGCGCTCGGATCTCTATTTTGCAGAATTCGAACTCAACGACCTGAATGCCGGTGGCAGTGGCGGTTTCCTGATTCCGGTTGACCAGGATGTGAAATCCGTTTCCGGGCGTATTCTCCGTCCGGACGGCACTCCCGTGGAAGGTGTTCTTTTCGCTTCTACTATTGAAGGAGCCAGCGTACGAACCGATGACCAGGGCTATTACGCACTGGCTAATATCCCACCCGGAAGAGATTTTGAGATCAAGCCCAAATTTGAGGGCTCGCCGCAGGAAAACTTGAGTGTCCTCGACCTCATCGCAATGGAAACCCGACTGGAAAGTGGTGTTCCATTTGAGGAGCCCTGGCAGGAACTGGCAGCAGATATTGACCGTTCCGGAAAGGTGGATTCAAAAGACCTCGAACTGGTCAGAAGCTTAGTACTCGGTCAGAATGAACTACCCGGAAATCCCATTTGGCGATTTATTCCGGCAAATATGGCCTGGCCGGAAGGGCAAAATCCACTCCGAAAAGCGACCCCGGAATCCATCCTGGTGGACAACCTGATCTCTGATCGCGAGGATATTGATTTTATAGCGATAAAAGGAGGCGATGTTTGGCAGGAAGCCAATTTCCCCAACGACCCTCCAGTCTTGCTCGATGCCGGGTTTTCGATCAATGAAAAGGAATCATGTGGAGGCCATGAAGATATCCTGGTTGATCTGAGCGTTTCCGGATTTGATGAGGTGATGGGATTTCAGTTTTCACTGGCATGGGATCCTGAAATTCTTGAATTTATCGACGGCCAAAATTTTGATCTGCCCGGTTTTGATAATAACAGCCTGCGAGCAGGTTCTGTAAATCCAGGTATGCTTTCGGTTGCCTGGTACACCCTGAAGGGCAGCCGCAGAACCAGGCTCCAGGACGGAACGGTCATTTGCCAACTCCGGTTTCGTGCACGCGGTACCTACGATGGCTTTTCAGATATTCGATTTGTGAATCACCCCACTCCCATTCAGGTACTCCGGAAAAACCTCAGCACCTCAAATATCCTGTTTACAGCAGGCCGGGTGAATATCAAATGGGAAACCGGGATTGACACCTTTTTCACAGATATCAAAAGCGTAAGTTGTTTTTCCAATGAGGATGGCGCTATTGACCTGAGTATCCGGGGCAACCGGGCACCTTACCAATTCAACTGGAATACCGGCGCCACAACAGAGGATATCCGGAATCTGATCCCGGGAGTCTATTCAGTAACCGTAAGTAGCCAGAGTAAATGCCCGCTGGTTTTAGACAGTCTGGTTGTAGAAGAACCGCGGGTGCTGTTTCTTCACAATGAAAATGTGCGCCAAATTCAATGTCCAAGTGGCTCAGATGGTGCAATCAGTTTTAAAACCAGTGGCGGGTCACCACCCTACACTTTCCGATGGAGCAATGGCGCTGCTACACCCTGGATCGGCAACCTGGAAGAGGGACACTATAAGGTTACCATCAGTGATACAAATGGTTGTAGTACCGTTCAGGAGTTTGATATTTTACCACCAAATCCGCTCTACATAAATTACGGCATCAGTCCGGCTACCGGACCATTAGAAGATGATGGCACTATTTCGATCTCTGATCTGATTGGAAGTACACCGCCTCAGCAATTTATCTGGAGCAACGGACTAACAGGCCCTATTGTGGAAAAGCTGCCTCCTGGCAACTATGAAGTATCGGTATCCGATGCGATGTTATGTAACTACCTCTTGAAATTTGAAATCGGAGTCGAAGAAAAGCCGAACACGATGGAGGCTATACTCGAGTCCACCGATATTCAGAAGGGAAGTCAGCAACTTGTGACAATCATTAGTCCGAAAGACCAAACAGTACAAATGCGCTTTTTTGATTCTGGCAGTAGAATGACCTGGCAAAAAATAGTCCCGTTGCGTCGGGGCAAAAATTATTTGTATTTCACGGCACCCGACACAACAGGAAGTTATTTAATGCAAATTCAACCCCGGATGGGAAGCGTAAGTTCTGTCCGTTTCAGAGTCATAGACTAGCCCGTTTATTCTGTAGGCTTAAGGATAAGTACTGCCAGTGGCGGCAAGTTCAGATTTAGTGCATAAGGTCGCCCATGCAAGGACAAATCAACACTTTCTAAATCACCGGTATCGACATCACTGCCACCGTAGCGACTGGAGTCTGAGTTAAGCAGGACTTCCCATTTTCCGTCTATGGGAACACCGATCTTATAATTTTCCCGAACGACAGGAGTAAAGTTGCACACGACCACAATGGCACTTTCCGGTTTATGGCCTTTACGCATATAAACCAGCACCGAGTTTTTATGATCACTTTGATCTATCCATTCAAAGCCTTCCGGCGAAAATTGTAACTCATGGATAGCTTCTTCCTCTTTGTATATTTTATTGAGGTCTTTGATCAGTTTCTGAACCCCCTGGTGGATACGATACTGGGTCAGATCCCAATTTAGCCCTTTTTCAATATTCCACTCCGTGGTTTGTCCGAATTCGCCCCCCATAAAGAGCAACTTAGTACCGGGATGGGTAAACATGTATGCGTACATCATCCGAAGATTGGCAAACTTCTGCCACTCATCTCCAGGCATCCGGTCAACCAGAGAGCCTTTTCCGTGTACCACCTCATCATGACTCAATGGGAGCATGAAGTTTTCAGAGAAGGCATAGACTAAACTAAAGGTGATCTCATTTTGATGATGCTGGCGATAAATTGGATTATACTTGAAATAACTCAGGGTATCGTGCATCCATCCCATCATCCACTTCTGCCCAAATCCGAGTCCGCCTTCATATACCGGACGGGACACACCAGAAAAGGCAGTACTTTCTTCAGCTATGGTAATAGCATCCGGAAATTCGCGGTAAACCGCTTCATTAAACTCCCGAAGCAGGCTGATCGCTTCCAGGTTTTCCCGGCCGCCAAATTCATTAGGGATCCACTCCCCTTCTTTTCTGGAATAATCCAGATATAACATCGAAGCAACGGCATCCACCCGCAAGCCATCTGCATGGTATTCATCCAACCAGAAAAGGGCATTGGAGATCAGGAAACTCCGTACTTCAAAGCGGCCGTAATTAAAGATAAGGCTTTTCCAATCCGGGTGAAATCCTTTACGCGGATCAGAGTGCTCATACAAATGGGTGCCGTCAAATTGCCCAAGTCCGTGGCCGTCTTCGGGAAAATGAGAAGGTACCCAATCCAGGATTACACCAACACCGGCCTTGTGAAAGGCATCCACCAGAAACTTAAATTCTTCGGGCGTACCGTAGCGACTCG
This sequence comes from Saprospiraceae bacterium, assembly GCA_020437105.1. GTDB lineage: Bacteria > Bacteroidota > Bacteroidia > Chitinophagales > Saprospiraceae > JAAEZH01. The sequence continues at coordinate 5,418 of JAGQWR010000059.1, read as the reverse complement.
TTGGGGCAAAATAGCCTGTAATCTGATATCCCCAGGATGGGTAATATGGATGTTCATTTACCGGTAGGAATTCGACATGGGTAAAGCCCATTTCAGCAACATAGTTCACCAGTTCTTTTGCAAGTTCTTTATAACTCAGGGACATAGATCCCCCGTGTTTCTTTTTCCAGGAACCCATGTGAACTTCATACACCGAAAAGGGTTTGTCCAGGCTATTAACCTTTGCCCGGCCTTTCATCCATTTTTTATCCTTCCACTCGTGTTTGGCCTCCCAAACAATAGAAGCTGTATTAGGTGGAACTTCCCAAAAACGGGCGAATGGATCTCCTTTTTGCAGGAATCTACCGTCTTTTGTTTTTATGCAGTATTTATACAAGGTACCCTGCCCCTGATTAGGAATAAACCCTTCCCATATTCCGGAACTATCCCAACGTGCAGAAAGAGGGTGTGCGTCCTTATCCCAAAAATTGAAGTTTCCAATTACAGATACCTGTTCTGCATTCGGTGCCCAAACAGCAAAATAAGTACCTGATACCCCATTGTGTTCGACAATATGGCTGCCTAGTTTTTCATAAAGCTTAAAATGCTTTCCCGAACGAAACAGTTGAATATCAAAATCAGTAAGCAGGCTAAAGTTTTGTACGTTGGTCATAAACAGAGATGTATGTGTGATGTTAGGGCTGCTTAAAGGTACTAAGTAAGCGGACAAAATTAATGATCTGTGCTAACTCAAAAGATTTTTTCCATGAAGTTGTTCAAGAATGGTTGGTAAAACTAATTGTAAGGCATGATTTCTAAGACGGAGCTCAACTTGAGTTGCGTGGCCCAAACTATCAAACAAACTCCTAGGCTTTTGAGTCATCTTCCACCCGCTTAAGTTGTATTCGCCCAAAACGGCGGCTATTATCTGTAGCGGATTTCTCCATTTCATGCCACCAGCCCTCCAAAAAATGATCATTGAAGGACCGATTATACAAGAGTTGGTATGTTCGTTTGAAATACTCCGATTCTATATCAGGTGATTCAGGATAAAGAATATCCACCTCATAAATATTCATGGATCGATCCTCGTGGAAAAGCCCATTGAAATGTAATTCGATATAGGAAGTATCTGTCAGGATAACCAAAGAACTGCCGCTTAACTTGCGACCGTCTTTTTTCATCTCCATTTTTACATCGTAGGTGTTTTCTCCCTGGGTGAGTGTTCCGACCCATAAACCTGTTAAGGCCCGTTGGGCTGTCAGATATGCGGTAAATGACAAAGAAAGCAGGACTGTAAAAAGGATCTGTTTTATCATTTTGCCTTCATTTCTATATACGCCCGGAGGTCTTCAACCTGCTGGTCATTCATTTTTTCGCGTGTATAATTTGGCATATAAGCTCTTTTTCCCGGAAGGGGAGCTGTACCGTACCGAATGACCTGATAAGATGAATAAGGCGTATATTTTTTAAAATGTTTTTCCAAAAAATCAAAGGTCGTTTTGGATTCATTTAACTCGAAGTAGGCATAACGTTCCTGTTCATGACAATGCAGGCAACTCAGTTCATAAATCAATTTACCGTTTTCTGCATCTCCCGGCTGTACTTCCGGATAGCCTGTTTTTCGATTCTCCGGAGGGGTAACAAAGGTTGCCGGTGACCCGGAGAGGTATTTACCATGCAGCAGGTCAATAGCCTTTTGTTTGTTGCCTGTTTTGTTGAGCGCCAGCTCAATACTTTGTTTTTCTGTATCTGAAAGTATCAAATCACCTACCTGAAGTTGTATCTCCCATAAATAAGCGAGGATGGACTCCAGTTCCCAATCTTTTAAGGGGCGCCCCTGCGAGCATTCTACGGCGCATAACTGGATTGCCTCCCGAATATTATGGCGAGCCGGAGTTACTAACTCGCCATATTTTTCTTCGTAATCCCCATTGTAAAAGCTGATTCGATTTACAGCACCATACAGGGCTGTTCCCTGCAAAAAGGGCATACCATTTGCGGCTACATATTCCAGGCGAGCCTGTGGATCAGATACCGAAAGATCCGGATCTTCGCGTTTCATGTTGTGGCAACTGGTACAAACAAAATGCCGACTTTGTCTGGTGGTCGTGCCGCCATCTTCCTTGATCGCACGCCCCAAATGAACCAGGTTAGAGCCGGCTTCCGCCGAAACGCCGGGTATAGATGCATCAATTTGGTGCGGCAAGGGTTGATCTCCCAATGCGAGCAATACCTCATTGAGCGGGGTGTTATCCTGGATGGTAAACTCCGGTGTTTGTTGGGGCAGACGCAGCGCACTCCAAACCACAAGCATCCCAATCAGGCTTAATCCGGATAAAAGCTTTCTCATGAACGCACTATTTGGATTTTATAAATTAAATAACCTGGAAATAGTAAAGCCTAATCGAAACTCCCCGTCCAGCCAGTTTGACCGGGTATTGACCAGATAATCAGTAGCCACCATCCCTTCTGAATTTGTGAGATTGACCTGAAAAACGTGTCCACCGGTATCAAATTCAAAGCCAATTCCGAGAATAGGTTGGTATGGTTCTTCTCCAGGAGGCACCAAATCAGTAAAGGGAGATTGCGGACCATTAAGAGGGACTTCCACTTCCAGTATTAAGCCAAACACCTTGGTTATCTGTACTCTGGATGCCAGTCCAACCGAAAACACCCCGTTTTGATCGCCATCCGAAACCAGGTTTCGGTGCGTATATGCGGGGTTTAGTTGAAGCGAAAAGCGATCTGAAAATTTACGGGCAATTAAGACCTGTCCGGAGAAAGCAAAGCGATGTATAAATTTTGGAAAGCTGGCAACGCCCTGGGCGTTTTCCTGCCGCACCATGGTAGAGGCGGAGGTCACAAATAGCGGTGTTACGGAGATAGGCGCTCCTCCCGATTTTTGTTTTATCAACCCATATTTTAGTAAGCCGTTGACCAGTTGCTTTCGGTCTCCGGCTCCTTTAGCACGATAAAGTCCGATCGTAAAGGCATCGGTAACACCATACTCTGCACCGATCAGCACATCTACCGAGTTTTCAAGTCCGTAAAAAGAAGGCCAGCCTCCGCTGGTACCAAACATATCCCCAAAACGGTGACCGATCCGGATATCCAGTTTTCTTTTTGGAAGTGTCTCTACAGAATGTGCATTAATGACCCGGGTGTCTTTGAAGGTTCCATAGGTCGCCTCTTCCTGAGCGAGGAGATTTCCTCCCACCAAAAGAATCAGCAGCAACGATAGCAGGTATTTTTTCATCTTTAGGTTCATTTATAATTCTGGGTATCCACTTTCCAGCCAGCAGGAAAAGAATTCAATTTCATCCGGACTAAGTGCAGCCTCTTCGGTAACAAAATCAGGTGGCATATCTCCCAGATTTAACACCCGATCCTCTACAGCATTTGTTTCCAGAAGTGAAAACATACCAGTATATGTTGAAAAATCACCGATACTTGACCCGGAAATATGACAGCCGGCATAGGCACACGACTTGTCAATGATTGGTTTCATCTCTATCTCATATGATAATGCCAGCGAATCGCAATTTAATAAATTCTCGATCGGATCAAGCTTATCCGAAACACAGGATTCCGGAATAAACCAGAACAAACTTATCAACAGAAAAAAGAATACGGGATGAAAAAGGATTTTCATGGGATACTAAATTTTTCCAAAATTTTGGGTCTGCAAGATAAACCTAAACTAATCCTTGCACAAAATGTTCACAAGCAAAAAACAAGATAATCCCAGACAAAGAAGCTATTGAACCTTTTGGGTGCCTTAGTTGTATGTAATTGGGTAAAGAAAGTGTTAGCTGAAATGCTAATCACTAATTTTGATTAATTTTGAATTCAACTCTAACACTGTAGCGATATGTATCCTGAACAATTAACGATCCCAATGGCCCAAGACCTGACCAACTTTGGTTTTGAGCCGCTTAAAGACATTCAAAGTGTTGACCAGGCGCTTGATACCCAGGAAGGTACTGTTCTGGTTGTGGTAAACTCTGTTTGTGGTTGCGCTGCCGCGAATGCACGGCCGGGTGCCAAACTGGCACTGGACAATGACAAGACACCTGAAAAATGTTATACCGTATTTGCAGGTGTTGACAATGAGGCTACCGGTCGGGTACGGGAATACTTACTCCCTTATCCTCCCTCATCGCCGGCAATTGCGCTGTTTAAAGATGGGAAGCTTGTGCATTTTCTGGAAAGACATCACATTGAAGGCCGTAGTGCCGGCATGATTGCTGATAACCTGAAAATGGCTTTTGAGCGATTCTGCTAGATAAGCTGGTTATATTTTCAAAATAGTTTTTTGAATTATACCTGTTTCATATTGTACTTGTAACCAATAATAGCCAGTAGGGAAAGCGGACACATCCAGCCGAAAACCTTGGTTTCCATCCAAAATATAGTGCCCGCGGATTGTTCCGTATTGGTCGTGTACCCGAACCTCCAGAATGCCTTCTGTATTCTGGAGGTTTATTTCAGAAGTTGCCGGATTTGGCCAAATCAAGAGTTTGTCCGAATCCTGAAGCAAACCATCGAAGTTGATTTCATCCGGAATATTTAATCCCGCTGGTATATCGCCGACAAGCTGAGGCATCTCACAAACTTCGATTTGATTAAAAGAAGTCGAGCAGTGACTGGCATCCTCTATTGTCACTGAATAAAAGCCCGGTGCAAGACCTGTTATTTCATCCGCCGTAAGGCCATTACTCCATTCTATATCATAAGGAGGCATGCCATTGTCCACGTTGAGGTAAATGACACCTGTCTCCTGCCCATAGATACTGCATAAAACAAAATTTACGGATGGGTTAAAGAGCTCCTCTACGACATCTATTTCTGCAGAGGCAAAAATCCCAATCTGATCATAGACAAACATCTCGTAATGTCCCAACTCATCCAGGGCCGGGTTTTCCTCATTGGAAAAGAAAAATCCATTTTTTGACCAGACATAAGAGTACGGTGGCTCGCCATTGGTGACAGCAAAACCAGGGATCACAGAAGGCGGAGTGATCTGATTACAAAGACCCAACGTATCACAGTTTCGGTAAATAGCTAAAGGTGACAAGCCGGAAGAAACTCGTATCGAGCCATTATGAAAGACGGGAGTGAAGTAGCCTTCAGTATCACTTATTTCAACAGAGGTAGGATAATCTGAAAATGTTAATGCCGTTTTATCACTCAGCGTGTCTGAAATATGAAAACCAAACCTGCAGATAATGCTGCCATCAGGGAGGCTATATCCGGAGGTTACATCATCACAGACCCAGGACAGGGTAATATTTCCCGGTGCAGGGTTCCCAATATTGGAAGGATGCAATCCCGGGAGGTTTAATTCTTGCATACCTATAAAGGAAATCTGATCCGGATCGTAGTTTATGCTGAATTGCATGGAAACGATGTCCTGAAACCCGGCTGTGGACAAAG
>JAGQWR010000058.1:50275-50607 GCA_020437105.1 Saprospiraceae bacterium | reverse complement strand
AGTCGCAGTCGCAGGCGCAGGCGTAGTAACCATAAGAATCAAGAACTACTATAGAGAGGCATTTAATAATTTAATTGGTAAAACAACCGATTGATAGCCCTATACAATTGAGGACAAGGATGCAAAGTTTCTGGACCATCCCCATTTCTGGGAACGGATCTAGTATATCTTTGCTTTCAAAATTATATTTGTGGATATGTATCTGTATCTAAAAGACATGTCGCAAACGATGCACCCAGGCAAAGTCCTGCACACCAATTACCCCAAACAAAAAAAGGGTTCCCTTTCGGAAACCCTTTCTCTTTTTGCGCCCCCACAAGGACTTGAACCTT
>JAGQWR010000058.1:0-50254 GCA_020437105.1 Saprospiraceae bacterium | reverse complement strand
GATTAACAGTCCGGCGCTCTAACCAGCTGAGCTATGGAGGCATTTTGGTGCTGGTTAACTACCAGCGAAAAGCCCTTTCTTCAAAAGGCGACGCAAAGTTATATTATTCATTATAAAAGTGCAATATTTGTCTTGAAATTTGAATAATATTTCTTTCATACCTACCGAAAGAGCTCATAATCAACGATATCCGGGTCTATGTCTTTACTTACAGTTGGCACTGTTGCCTTCGATACCATCCAAACACCACTGGGAAAAGCTGAAATGGTCGTTGGCGGTGCCGCCACATACATTAGCCTTGCAGCCTCCTATTTCACCAAGTCCATCAACCTCGTCTCTGTCATTGGCGACGATTTCCCGCAAGCAGAACTGGACTACCTGAGTTCCAAAGGTGTGGATTTAAAAGGACTTCAACGAAAAGCAGGCGAAAAATCATTCTTCTGGGAAGGACGATATCACGATAATATGAATGCCCGGGATACGCTCGATACCCAACTAAATGTACTCGCGGAGTTCAAACCGGTTTTGCCGGAAGCCTACCGCAACGCACAATATGTGATGCTCGGCAACCTGACGCCTTCTGTACAGCAGGAGGTTTTAGACCAACTCACCGCCCGCCCCCGCTTGATCGTTTTAGATACGATGAACTTCTGGATGGACACGGCCCTCGACAGCCTGCTGGATGTGATCAAACAAATTGATGTCCTGGTTATCAATGATGAGGAAGCCAGACAATTATCCGGAGAATACTCACTGGTCAAAGCATCTAAGAAGATCATTGAGATGGGCCCCAAATACCTGGTCATCAAAAAAGGGGAGCATGGTGCGCTGTTATTTTATGGCGACAACATCTTCTTTGCCCCTGCCCTACCGCTCGCAGATGTTTTTGATCCAACAGGTGCCGGTGACACTTTTGCCGGAGGATTTATTGGCTATCTGTCTGAAACCGGAGACCTTTCTTTCGAGAACATGAAACGGGCAGTCATCTTTGGCTCCGCAATGGCCTCGTTTTGCGTAGAGCAGTTTGGCATTGAAAGACTGAAAGGACTTTCCCGTATTGACATCATCAACCGGGTAGAGAAGTTTGTGCAGTTGGTCAATTTTGATGCGAATATTTAGAGCCGGTTTCCAATACTGATTCGCCTGGCTTGGGTCTTTTTTCCTATTTTGGAATTCTTATTGCATTTCCATGAAAGGACCTGAAAATATTGATCCAACGATCCCCGTTCGGCAAGAGCATCAATTTGATCTGGCTAAGCTCCAGGCCTATTTAAACATACAATCACCTGAATTGGGTAAGATCCGGGAGATTCGACAGTACCCGGGTGGATTTTCCAACCTGACCTTTTCCCTCCGCACTGAAACCGGAACCTATGTACTTCGCCGTCCGCCGAAAGGCGCTAACATTCAGTCGGCACACAATATGGAACGGGAATTCAGAATCCTGAAAACCCTGGAACCGCACTATAAAAAAATACCCGCTCCGGTTCTATATTGCGATGAGTCGGAAATAATTGGCAGTCCCTTTTTTATCATGTCGCAGGTACCGGGCTTGATTCTTCGGGGTTCTAATCCGCCCACACAAAAGCTGGACTGGTCAAAGATCGCCCACGCCCTCATCCGAAACCTGGCCGACCTCCATCAACTTCCACTCGAAGCAGACACCATTGATCAAATCGGCAAACCGGCAGGTTATATCAGCAGGCAGGTGCAAGGTTGGTGTAAGCGCTACCTATATGCTCAAACCGATACCCTGGAAGGCATGGACCAATTATCAACATGGCTTTTGCAACATTTTATTGAAGCTGATGAAACGAGCCTCATTCACAATGATTATAAATACGACAACCTCGTGCTGGACCCGGCAAACCCCGAGGAAATTCGGGCGGTTTTAGACTGGGAGATGGCTACGGTAGGTCACCCGCTCATGGACCTGGGCACGACCCTGGCTTATTGGGCGGAAGCCGAAGACCCAAAAATGCTCTATCCCTATAACCTGAGTTGGATGCCTGGCAACCCGGATCGGGGAGAGCTGGTGCGCCAATATTTTGAGGCGCGGGCAATGGCTCCCCGGAATATGGAGTTTTTTTATGTGTTCGGACTATTTAAAGTAGGCGTGATTGCCCAACAAATTTACGCCCGATACAAACAAGGGAACGCACTCGATAAACGGTTTGAAGCCCTGATCCACATTGTACGCAGTTGCGGAAACCAGGGTGTTTTAGCGCTGGAAAAAGGCAGAATAAGCCAACTCTACAGCTAGAGCTTTTCGCAAATTACTGGTCCGCATCCAGGACCCGGAACATCATCATTTCGATGTATGCCCGCCAATCTGGAATAGATACCTGAAAAAGAGTGTCCTGGTTTCTCTGCCGATTTGCCCCTCGAATCAGGGTAAAACCGGAAATAAGAGACCAACCGGTGAGGTAAAGTAAAATCGCAGGTTGCTTGTTTCGGATACTGCCATCTTGCTGTCCGCGTTGGATTTCTTTTACAACCAGTGAAAGGGGCAGGTTGTGTACTTCCCTGATTTTTTGATAAAAGTTACTTTCCAGCATGGCCTTGGAAAAGGTGTGGTCTGAAATTGTATTGTTATTTGTACGGACAAGGTTGTGGTAGTTCATCAGGAGGTCATGATAACCAGCCTGCTTTTCACAAAATTCCAGATAGAATTTAACCAATTCAATCACTGTTTCCTTTCCGGTGTTTTCCAGCCCGGCTTGTACAAGGAGGTCAAATTCTTGCAACAGAAATAGAAAAGCCCTGTAAGTTACAGCCATATACAGGTTCTCCTTGCTGGCGAAATAGAAATAGACAGAGCCTTTACTGATCTCTACTTCTTTGGCAATATCCTCCATCCGCGTATTCTGAAATCCAATTTCAGAAAATTTTCGTTCTGCTGCATCCAGGATTTTATTCTCCTTCGCGGCACGTTTGTCAACCTTCATTTAGATTAATTCATCATAAAATGAAAAACAAGTAAGAGCAAGCTCTAATACTAAATTGGAAGGTTGGGAAGACGGTTGTAATTCTTAATAATGTCAACTTCAATAATATAAAAAGGAATTGAAACGACCAAAATCTACTTACATTTAATCAAACCTTTTACAAAATGCTCAGCCTTTTCAGTACAGACAGACTTTCAGCACTCACCGAAAAAGTGCGCCAATTTCTTGAAGAAGAAATTTATCCTATTGAAAAAAAGCTTCTGCAGCTTCCGGGAAAAGAAGCCGAAATACTGTTAAATGAAAAGCGAAAAACAGCTAAAAAAACCGGTGCGTGGAACCTCTACCTTCGTCCGGAACAGGGCGGCCCCGGGCTTTCCCTGCCGGAAATAGCACAGCTTGGCGAGTTATTAGGAACCACGCCCTATGGGCATTATCTGTTTAATTGTCAGGCACCGGATGCCGGCAATATTGAACTATTACAGGAATACACCAGCGGTAGCCTGCGAGCACAATTTCTACAACCCCTGATCGAAGGCAATATCCGATCCTGCTTTGCCATGACCGAGCCGGAATATGCCGGGTCAAACCCGATTCTCATGGCTACAACGGCTATTCGAGACGGTGAGGATTACCTGATTAACGGACACAAATGGTTTACCACCGGCGCAGATGGGGCGGCTTTCGCTATTGTTATGTGTCTGACTGATCCGGAGCACCCCAATCCCTACGAACGGGCAAGCATGATCCTGGTTCCCACCAATACGCCTGGATTCCGGATCATCCGAAACATTCCGGTGATGGGACATGCAGGAGAAGGCTGGGCCTCCCACAGCGAGATAAAGCTTGAACAGGTTCGAGTGCCGGCAACAAATATTCTTGGCCAGCCCGGCCAGGGTTTCCGGTTGGCGCAAGAGCGGCTCGGCCCCGGGCGCATACACCACTGCATGCGCTGGATAGGTATCGCCGAACGCTGTTTTGATATGATGTGCAGACGAGCTGTAAGCCGGGAAATTGCATCTGGACAGGTGCTTGGACACAAACAAATGGTGCAGCAATGGATTGCCGAAAGCCGCGCAGAAATTGATTCGGCCCGGTACATGGTACTCCACACGGCGCATGAAATGGAAACCCACGGTCAAAAGCAGGCCAGGGAGGCTATTTCTGCGATAAAATTTCTGGCTTCCGGTATGCTCCAGCGGGTAGTTGATCGCAGTTTGCAGACTCATGGCGCTCTGGGCATGACAGATGATTGCCTGGTTTCATTTTATTATCGGGAAGAACGGGCAGCCAGAATTTATGACGGGTCTGATGAGACCCATAAAGCAGCTTTGGCAAAACGCATTTTGAGGCAATACGGCTTAAAATAAATTTCTCCCGGAAGAAGCCCAGGAACGTTTCAGAACATTATGGTGTTTATAATACCATCAAAGAATTTCGCAAATACTTCAATACTCCATGGATCAAAGTAGCGATTTTTTGAAATCTCATAAAAATATTGGTCCTTTTTATGAAAAAGTGATCTCTAACAATAGATTATTACATTTGTATTCTTTCTTGTCTAATTGTCCTGACCAGACGAACCTGAAAATCTGACGCTTTATGACGTATAATCAGCAGATTCCAGTAAAAACCTATTACGACAGCATTCTCCAGTCGATTGGCCACACGCCCATGATTCGGCTGAACGCTATCGTTGCAGATCTCCCCTGCACGGTTCTGGCAAAAGTAGAATCCTTCAACCCAGGCCTTTCGGCGAAGGATCGGATTGCTCTTTTAATGATTGAAAAAGCAGAACGATCGGGCAAACTAATGCCCGGAGGTACTGTAATCGAATCGACATCGGGTAATACCGGCTTTAGTGTCGCAATGGTTTGTGCCGTAAAAGGCTACAAATGTATTCTTACTGCTCCTTCTAAAATTTCGGAGGAGAAACAGATGGCGCTTAAAGCGATGGGTGCAGAATTAAAAGTATGCCCGGCCAACGCCAAACCAGATGATCCGGAATCTTATTACTCTGTTGCCAAACAGTTGAATGCAGATATTCCGAACTCCTTCTACATCAATCAATACTATAATACAGATAACTCACTGGCACATTATCGGACCACCGGTCCGGAAATCTGGCAACAATCCGGTGGAAATATCACGCATTATTTTGCCGCTTGTGGTACGGGAGGTACACTGACCGGTACGGCCAGGTTTCTGAAAAGAAAAAAACCAGGCATTCAAATCATTGGAGTCGATGCCTATGGGTCTGTGCTAAAAAAATACCACGAAACGGGTGAGTTTGACGAAAACGAGATTTATCCATACAAACTCGAAGCCGTTGGCAAGAATATCATTCCGGCTAACGTAGATTTTGATTTGGTGGACGAATTTGTAAAAGTGCGTGATGGTGACGCGGCATTCCGTGCCCGCGAATTAGCGACTACAGAAGGTATTTTGGCCGGTTACTCCAGTGGTGCTGCGCTTCAGGGCGTGTTTGAGTATGCTGATCGCCTTCGTCCCGAAGATGTAGTAGTCGTACTTTTCTCGGATCACGGCAGCAAGTATTTCCAAAAAATCTTTAACGACGACTGGATGCGGGAGCAGGGTTTTATGGAATAAACCCCACAATTGTTGCCCGTCTAAAATAATCGAAAGCCCGGCTGTGTATATCATAGTCGGGCTTTTTATTACATTCTACCCCCGAAATGCATTTCCTTCCTGAAATATTAGAATTACAAGATAATTTCAGACCTTTGCTGCGGCTTCCCGGGTTTGTGGCTCTCAGGCAGTTTGCACGAAAAGCCTTTTAGAATGCATATTGTCTATTGTCCTGTCAAGAACAAACACTTGAAGTTTTAGCTTTGGTTATTCGCCGGAAGGCTTCGGTAAATTAGCCGCAATCATCAAAAATTTACGCATGAAGGACCTATTCGAAAAGATCAAATCAAATCCCGGCCCGCTCGGGAAATGGGCTGATGTGGCTGAAGGGTATTACATCTTTCCAAAACTGGAAGGAGAACTCGCCAACCGGATGATGTTTAATGGTAAAGAAGTCATCTGTTGGAGTATAAATAACTATCTGGGCCTGGCTAACCACCCGGATGTACGTAAAGTTGACTCAGACGCAACCGATGAATATGGACTCGCCTATCCAATGGGCGCACGGATGATGTCCGGGAACTCAGACAACCACTACAAACTGGAGCGAGAACTGGCTGATTTTGTCAAAAAAGAAGCTGCAGTTCTTGTCAATTTTGGCTATCAGGGCATTATGTCTGCCATTGATGCGATGCTTGACCGGAAAGATGTCGTTGTTTATGATTCAGAAAGTCACGCCTGTATCGTAGATGGAGTACGCCTGCATCAGGGACAGCGATTTGCTTATGAGCATAACAACATGGAGCGTCTGGAGCAAAATCTGGTTCGCGCTGTTGCGAATGCCGAAAAAACTGGCGGAGCAATCCTCGTAATCACAGAAGGTGTTTTCGGTATGCGTGGTGACCAGGGTAAACTCAAAGAAGTTGTTGCCCTCAAGAAAAAATATCCTTTCCGCTTACTCGTGGATGATGCGCATGGATTCGGCACCCTGGGTGCTACAGGTGCAGGTGCAGGAGAAGAGCAGGGCGTTCAGGATGAGATCGACATCTACTTCTCTACTTTTGCAAAATCAATGGGAAGTATTGGTGCGTTTTTGGCTGGCGACAAGGAAATTATGCGTTTCCTGATGTACAACATGCGCTCCCAAATGTTTGCCAAATCGCTTGCGATGCCTTACGTCATTGGCAATATCAAACGATTGGAGATGTTGCGCACGCAGCCCGAACACAAAGCAAAGCTCTGGGAGAATGTTAACGCCCTACAGGGTGGCCTCAAAGATGCCGGTTTTGATATCGGAAACACCAATAGCTGCGTGACCCCTGTTTACCTGCAAGGAGACGAGGTGTATGCGATGGCCCTGGTCAATGACCTGCGTGAAAACTACGGTATATTCTGCTCTATCGTGGTTTACCCGGTTATTCCGAAAGGCATGATCTTACTCCGACTAATTCCGACAGCTTCTCATACGATGGAGGATATTTCGGAAACAATTGCCGCCTTTATTGATATTCGGGGCAAATTGGAATCCGGCTACTATGCCACAGTTAATTTAGAGAGTATTGCCATCAAGCAATAATTCGCTTTTTTAATATAAAAAAGGTGGTTTCGCTGGTCGGAACCACCTTTTCTTTTTCCCCTCTAGAGCAATTTGTAACTTCGCCCTCCAAAACAGAAATAATCAGGAAATGGACAAACCAATCATTAGTGGAATCCAGCAAATGGGTATTGGCGTAACAGATGTACACGAAGCCTGGAAATGGTATCGCAAACACCTGGAAATTGACATCAAGGTGTTTGAGGAGGCCGCTACTGCGGATCTTATGCTGCCCTATACCGCCGGAACACCCAAATCGCGCCATGCTATCCTGACTCTTTCCCGCGCCGGCGGCGGCGGATTGGAGATTTGGCAACATACAGACCATACGCCTACTTACCCGAACTTTCAGCCGCAATTAGGTGACCTGGGTTTGTTTATTCTGAAGATCAAATGTCGGGATATCAATAAAGCTTTTGCCCAATTTCAAAAAGCCGGTTTAGAATTAATCGGACAGCCAGCTGCCGATCCGGCTGGCAAGCAGCATTTTTTCCTGAAAGACCCTTACGGGAATATACTCCAGCTTGTGCCTGCCACCGAGTTCTTCCGTAAAGAACCCGTAAATGGAGGGGTTTATGGCTCCATTATCGGTGTTAGCGATATCGAAAAAGCCCGCACGGTATATTCCGATATTTTGGGCTATGATGAAGTTGTCTATGACGAACCAGGCATCTTCGATGACCTGAATGGCATCCCGGGTGGTAAAAATCAAGTGCGCCGGGTTCTACTTCGACACAGCCAGGCCAGAGCAGGTGCGTTCAGCCGCATGCTTGGCCCCACCGAAATCGAACTGGTACAAGCGACCACATACCAACCTAAAAAGATCTACGAAGGCAGACTTTGGGGTGACCCCGGATTCATCCACCTTTGTTTTGATATTGTTGGCATGGACAAAATGCGGGCGCTCTGTGCCGCAAAAGGCCATCCCTTTACCATCGACAGCGAAACCGCACGTGGTGGCGCATTCGACATGGGTGAAGCGGCCGGCAATTTCTCCTATATCGAAGACCCCGACGGCACCCTGATTGAATTCGTGGAAACACTAAAAGTACCCGTTGCCAAAAAACTCGGCATCTCGGTTGACTTAAGAAAACGCGATCCGAAAAAACCATTGCCAAACTGGATGTTGAAAGCTATGGCTTTGAATCGGGTGAAGTAGGGAATAAATAAGCGAAGAAGAGGGCAAATGCAATCGTTAAGACTAAATTCAAATAGATATTCTTCTGGTATTTTGACAACTTTAAGGTGAAACAAAAATAACTGTTTCTCAACACACACCTTAAAACAACACCAGATGAAAGTATTTACACTTGCTACGGCATTGCTATGCCTGAACCTACCTTTATCTGCCCAATGGTCTGGCAACTTTTCCGAATTAGAACTTATCCCTTGTTATGGAGATTCCGGTACGATGATATCTCAACCTGTAAACTGGACGATTTATCAAACGCTGGAAAACACCTGGAATGGTACTATTGATAGTAGTATCTGCATCAATGTAGATATAGTATCCACGAAATTGATGCTTGCTATGGATCAGATTGATACAAGTCGCTCCGTCTTTATTCGCTATAAATTTTATGAGTCAAATAAAGTATTGCTAAATCCGAATGCAATATACCTGCTCCAAATATGGTCAGGTACTACAGGAATGAGTTTAAATTCAACAGCTGATTGCCCAGGTGAATTATGTTCTGGTGCAATAACCGGCATCCAGTTTATGAATGAAGACAGTACCGGATTTAACATGAGGTATCATTCAAACGTAGCCCTGAACGGTGATTATACGGGATGTGTAACAACCGAGCCTTTTGAAGAAAATTGGTTAAGAGAATTTATTTATAAAATCACTCCTAATCAAATTTCTGCTCCACTTAATGAAGCAATTTTTTCTTTAGGTGGTCTTTATTTACAGGAAGATTACGACCAGAATCAAATTCAAACTTGTCTTATTCCAGAATGGTTATTTAACGGGACCAGTTATGAAGTTCCTCTATATCAAATTAGTACCTATTCCGGCTGGGGTACGAATTATTTAGCCTTAAACGGAGCTTGGCCTGATCAATATCCCAGCTCCGCAAACCAGTATTTTATTGATGCCGAACTGATTCAAAATATTGATACTCCGGCTACTATTAATATCAATATAGACTATTACGAAAGTTTATCCTATCAATTATTTACTCAATTCAGAGGTGGACTCGTAGATGGGAGTGATTCGATCAGACATATAGTAAACCTGGTACAGGATGGAGGTAATATATGTATGGAATCCTGGATTGATGTGCTTTTTCAAAAGAATAGAAAATTTATTTATAAGGGTGGCCAACTTGATTTAAATGGAAGAACAGCCTGTATGCAATTCCGAAAAGGAGGTGCGCTGGAGGTCGCTTCCGGCAGTACCTTGTATTATGGTCAGGATGGCTTTGGCATTTTACTCCTCCGTACAGGCGGCACCATCATTTTAAGCGAAGGAAGCCATCTTCGTATCAACAATACCCTAAAACTAAAATCCTTTGAACCGAATCTTTCAAACCTCGCCTCCAATCAAATTACCATGGACCTTCCACCTGATTCCAAACTTTCATTTGGGGAGCATGCAAAAGTCATGGCCCAACCCGGTGAGGAAGATTTTATGCGACTAAATATCAACATGCTTGGAGGAGAAATCGATCTTTCCAATTTGGACGCCACCTCTCGTTCCTATATCAATTTGATTTATCCAACTCCTGGTCAGGATGCAAGTGCAAATTTGAAAATAAGTCCGAATCCCAGTACAGGCGAATTAAACATTCAATGGATTGGCAGTTTTGACGAAACCATCACACTCCAACTTTTTGACATCCAAGGCCGATTGTACTGGGAAGAAAAAAGACCCTGCACCAAAGGTTTAAATATAATCGACCTGATTTTACCCGAATTGGCAAATGGTCTTTACATCGTAAAACTCGATTCTCCGGGACAAGGTATGTCGACGCATAAATTAGCTATCAGTAAATAGAAATACGATTGCATTACTCCTTGATATACCCAAGCGCAAGTGGTTTGGGATTGGGATAGATTTTAACAAAGAATAACAATAAGCGGATATCCTTGGCATCTTGATAACTATTTGCCTGACAAATTTTTCAGAGATTAGCGATACTTCCTGATAGCGCCATATTCCTGTTTTTTTCTGGTGTTATCACGTAGAAATGCAGTCCTTATTTCGCTTTTAAATTTAACTACAATCGTCTGGAGGCCTATACGTTTGATCCCATTGATGTTTACACTTCTCCAGGTATAATCAATCCAACTCCTCATTACCAGACACGTTCGGCTGCATTCAATGAGGCCCGACTTTGGGTATTTGAAGTAGGAGGCCGGATTTTTCTTACCGAAAATCTAAACATCACCGCATTTGGTACCGCGCAATTAGGAGCAATTTACAAAGGATTAAAAGTCGAACCCGACCCCGTCATAGCGCAATATACAGCGGGACTTAACTTGGATTGGTGGTTTTAAACGAATTAGATTGCGTATTTTTGAGCCAAAATCAGCCCGGCAATGACTCCATTTCAGCAAGCGATTCTCGAAGGTATCCCTCATGTACTCCCAGCCTTAAAGCCATTAGATTCAAATGTCAGTCACGCCCCTAAACGGGTAATCGAAGACGTGCTTTCCGACAAGGAGAAAAAACTGGCTCTTCGCAATGCGTTGCGCTATTTTAAGCCCGAACATCATGCCATCCTGGCTCCTGAATTTGCCCGTGAGCTGGAAACCTTCGGACGTATTTACATGCACCGTTTCCGGCCGGATTACCCGATGTATGCCCGGCCAATTGAAGAATATCCTGCCAAAACACCACAGGCTGCA
Organism: Saprospiraceae bacterium; assembly: GCA_020437105.1. Classification (GTDB taxonomy): domain Bacteria; phylum Bacteroidota; class Bacteroidia; order Chitinophagales; family Saprospiraceae; genus JAAEZH01. The sequence goes on along the minus strand of JAGQWR010000058.1, from coordinate 39,271 downwards.
GCGATCATGTTGATGATCCAAAACAATCTGGATCTCAAGGTGGCAAAGCACCCACATGAGCTGATTACCTACGGTGGCAACGGAGCCGTATTCCAAAACTGGGCCCAGTATCTGCTTACCATGCAGTACCTCGCAGAAATGACCGAAGAGCAAACCCTGGTCCTTTACTCCGGTCATCCGATGGGATTGTTTCCTTCACATCCGGGAGCGCCACGGGTAGTAGTGACCAACGGAATGATGATTCCAAATTATTCCAGCAAGGATGACTGGAACAGGTACAATGCGTTGGGCGTTACGTCCTACGGACAAATGACAGCTGGCTCCTTTATGTATATTGGTCCGCAGGGAATTGTACATGGTACCACTATTACCTTGCTTAACGCCGGACGCAAGCTCGGCCTGGGTACTGAAAATCTGGGTGGGCATGTGTATATCACTTCCGGACTGGGGGGCATGTCGGGCGCACAGGCGCTTGCAGCCGTTATTACCGGAGCCGTAGGCATTATTGCCGAAGTAGATGACGATGCCGTGCACCAACGCGTAACGGATGGTTATATTCAAAAAGAAAATGTCTTTACCTCCATTGAATCGCTCATTCAGCGGATGGAAGAAGCCCGACGGAATAAAGAAGCAGTAGCTTTAGTTTACCATGGCAATATCGTGGCCTTGTGGGAAAAACTGGCCGCCGATAATATTCATGTAGAATTAGGAAGTGACCAGACCTCCTTACACAATATTGACGACCTGGGATATTGTCCGATCGGTTATACATTCGCGGAAGCAAAAGCCCTCCTCGACCAGGATAAACCGCGCTTTATGGAGGAAGTACGCAGCACCCTCCGACGCCACGTTGCGGCCATCAATACGCTTTGCGAAAATGGCATGTATTTCTGGGATTATGGAAATGCCTTTTTGGTAGAAGCAGGCAAAGCTGGCGCCACTGTTTGGAAAAACGAGGCCGAAGGCACCTATCGCTATCCCTCCTATGTAGAAGATATCATGGGCCCTATGTGTTTCGATTATGGTTTTGGGCCCTTCCGGTGGGTATGTACCAGTGGAGCGAAAGCAGATTTGGATAAAACGGATGCCATAGCGGCCGAAGTCATTCGGGAAATGATTTTGGATGCTCCGGACGCTATTCAGTCGCAACTACAGGATAACTTGATCTGGATTGAAGCCGCTGATGAAAACATTCCGGTGGTCGGATCAAAGTCGCGCATTCTCTATGCCGACTCTGAAGGACGGATACGGATCGCACAGGCATTTAATAAAGCAATTGCTGCCGGAGAATTATCCGGACCAGTGGTATTAGGCCGGGATCACCACGATGTATCAGGTACAGACAGCCCCTTCCGGGAAACAGCAAACATTTACGATGGATCACGTTTTACAGCAGATATGGCGGTTCACAATGTTATCGGTGATAGCTTTCGCGGAGCCACCTGGGTCTCGCTGCACAACGGTGGTGGTGTTGGCTGGGGTGAGGTAATCAATGGCGGTTTTGGAATGGTACTGGATGGCAGTCCGGCATGTGAAACCCGTTTAAAGTCCATGTTATTCTGGGATGTAAACAATGGGATTGCCCGAAGAAGCTGGGCCCGGAATCCGCATGCGATGGACACGGCAAAACGCACCATGGAGCAGTATCCGGATTTTAGGATCACTCTACCTAACATCCCGGATGAAGACCTGCTGGACAGTGCTTTCAAGGCCGAATAATGCAGCAAAGAATCCTTTCCTTTCAGCGTTTTCTTAGAAAATGGCTGATAGCAATGCTCTTTTTCTCGGGGATTCTTTTTCTATTGATCATTGGAGGGTTTTCCTTTTTTAAGGATTCCTGGCCCGGTCTGCTGCCTTATGGTCTGCTTTTACCTCTTTCTCTGATTATTTGGGCCATAGCAAGTACACGAAGTCTTTTTCAAATTTGTGCAATCCCGATTTTCAAGGAGAAGCTTTTACACTTTCGGGAAGTCCAGAAGATTCGGTATTTCTTTTTATTTCTGGTATTTGCCGCTGGAAATTGTATAGCGGTATTTACAAGTGCCCGTAGTTTGAACCTTCCCCTACTCTATCTTGGACTGGCTTCAGCGGTGCCCGCCGGACTTTGTTATCTGGCAGAAATGGGACTTGGCTTACAATGTGATTGGTTATATCACAGTCTTGATAAGAAAACTTGAACTAATTACAGGAAGTTAGTATATTTGATAAGTTGACTGGCATTTATAGCCAGTCACAGATTCTCTCCTTTTACCGATTACCCTATTTTCAGGGTATCCGTCCCATGTACCGATAAGATATTTGATCATTATTGATCGTTTTAGGAAGTACAACAAAAACCCTTTTAAGATTTCAGCACGACTGTTTCAGAGCCAATTGGCCTGGATCAGAATGATTCATTGTGTTGATTAAATGCACTCTGATACTTACAACACCCTTCGTTGTTTGTATTGGGATAAACACCCTAAACAAAAGGGCCTGACGCTTGTCGTCAGGCCCTTGTTATGTAGGAACTGTATTAGAATAGTTTTTAATTGGCGTCGATCAGATCGCCGGAACCGGAAATATCTGCACTGATAACCGGATAGCCTCTATAGAATACATCCCCGCTTCCGGAGATTTTCACATCCAGAATTTCAGTTACCCAAACCTCCGCGTCGCCGCTTCCGGAAATAGAGAGCTCCACCTTTTGGGTTTCCATACCGAATGCATTCAAATCACCGGAGCCGGAGATACTGAAATCAATTTTTTCAGCCAGTCCTTCCAAATTTACTTCGCCGGAGCCTGAAATTTTACCGTCAACCGATTCGCATTCCAATCCGAGATCAATTTCTCCGGAACCTGAAATACGGAGTACCATATCTTCGGTGACGATGACATTCTCGCTTACAATTTTTCCGGAACCGGAAACTTTCAGGTAATTGACATCCGGGATCGTGATATACACCTTAATATTTTCGTAGTCGCGGATACAACCTTTAAAGTCAATATCCCAAACTCCGTTATTCACATCATTGTCGATCTCGTCAACGATGTTTTCCTGGCCTTCTACAATGACTAACTGTTCGGGGCCCTGTGTAATATAAACATCCATAGATCCGGAAATTTCCACACCACTAAACGGTGGAACAAAGAGTTCAAAAGACTCTACCGGCCCTTCTCCATTGACGCAATTAAATATGCCATTATTATCGTCATCAAAATAAAGGCAGGAAGGGAGTGTAAAAAGAATGAGGCCCATCAGGGCAAATACCAATTGATTTTTCATAGTCGGATAATTTTTCACTAAATTTTTCAAAGAATTCAAGGATAAATTGGGGTATTATTTAACCGTTACCACCAATGGCTGTGCCGGTTTCTATGATTGTAGGAGCGGCCGAAAAAGCCCAGCTTCAGGCCAGCAGTATATGTCCAGCCTGTAAAGTCTGAATCGCCTACACTCGGCTGATTAACGCCTTCTGTCCAGCGATAACCGGCATTAAAATTGATGCGCATGAAGCAGGTCAGATTCAGCTCCAAACCAGCCGAAGGGTGAATAATCGCCACATTATCGACTTCGTCAAAATCATTAATATCAAAGAAGTCGTTCAGGAAGGGATCTTCAAAATCCCGGTAGTCGAAATCAATCGCTCCCCAACCTGCTTTGATATCAAAAACAGGATGGATCAGGGAATTCTGGCCGGGAGAATAACCCAGCCAAAGGCCAACTTGGGCCATATCAATACGATCGGGTTCGAAACCATCAATAATTGGATTCAAATCAACACCAACCGAAGTATAGGCTCCAAGAAATCCGTTGCCGATGATAAAGGCTAATCCGGCTCCCGGAAGATTGGATCGTTCACCGGCAATTGGGCCCGATTCGATCATCGGACTGACAAAAAAGCCGAAGCGACCAGATCCACCCATAAGAGTATGATCCTGGGCTTGCATATTGCTCGCCAGGCAAATCAGGCTAAACAAAAACAATATTCGTTTCATGATAAAACAGTTAGATTAAGTCAAAGAAATTCAAGGCTTCCGGTGTATCAATTCGCCGGAAGGCGTCTTTTATAAAAAATAATCAGGAATCTTTTCTAGAACCTGAACCCGGCGTTTAAACCGACCCAGGCTTTTATACTTGTATCTTTCGCAGCACGATCAACCAGGTTGTAGGGTGCCAATTTTGTTCCATTTAGTCCGGCTTCGGTCGCATTCAGCCTTGAAGCTGAAATATTGAATACCGGTCCGAAATACAAATGCCGAAACCAGCCTTTGTCTTTTTCAATCAGCAGGCGTACCTGCCCCAGCCAGTTCATTTCTTTTGTCCAGAACTTTTCTTCATTAATATGCCAGGCAAAAACCTCTACATTCGACAACCAGGATTTGGTGGTAAATAAGCGGGTGCCGATGCCATATCCCAGGCCCCAACTTGCATTTGCCCGACCGTCGTTTCCCCGATATCCAAACTGAATGAGGTTGTAAAAATGGGGCGAACCAAGTGCCCAGCCACTCTGAACCCAAAGTACTTCCGAAGTAGAAATGTCAAATCGGTTATAGCCTCTTTTTACAATGTTTAGCAAGCCGATCGAAGGCCCGGTGACTGTGTCCGCAATATTGATTAGTCCCAATTGAAAGCCTTCAACTTCCCGGCCGATATTTATTAATCCAATCTGGCCTACAGCAACATCTTTCGAAACATTCAACAGGGTGCTCGTCTGAATCCCGGAGGTTCCTCGATTTACGTTTAGCAATCCGGAAATCTGACTCACTGAACTGGTATGTCCAAGCGCGATATTTCCAACACCACTAACCTGCAATCCACCTGCCCGCCAGCTTACTACATTAAGGACAGTAGATATCTGAACGCCCTGCAAAATCCGGCTGTAGTTTCCGACTCCCGCCATTTGCAAACCCTTCGTACGTTCTTCTGCGATATTGGCTCCTGCCGAAAGCTGAACGCCATGGACCGGGCCGGTCACCACATTGGTAGCGCCACTTAACTGAACGCCGTACATATCTCCCAGTGTAAGGTTTACCAGTGTACCAACTTCAACACCATAGACCCCGCCTGTAACACCCCAAATCAGATTCATGGATACATTGGCAGCAATCTCATCACTTTCCTCCATGTAATTGCCTAAATAAGGCAGCACAGATACCTGAAGTACTGCCGGACCTTCTCCGTGCTTAAACGGAATTTCATTCAAAAGCGCCCAATCCGGCTGTGGCAATTTCTTTTCTACCGGCAGCCGCTCTACCGAAGTCGGCGTTGACACCAAAATGGGTCTTACCAGCAAATTCGGATCTTTCCAGGGAGGAGTACCCGCCAGGATTTGTTCCAACTGCGCTTCTAATTCTTTTTCCTTTCCAACCGATTCACGACTGGTTAATTGTGGCTTTTGATTTACCGGCTTATCCCGAAGGAGTATCAGGCCGTTCATCTCCGCATAGTCAATTCCGGTACCATTCAGGATAGCATCCAGGACTACCGATAAAGCCACTCTTTGAAAGTGAGCCCGAACCGGAACATCCAATCGGATAAGGTCACTGCTATACGAAAAAGCGAGGTGGTAGCGCTGTTCGAGATCTACCAGTGCTGCTTGTAAAGACAGGTCCTCATAGTTTACCGTCACCCTTTTCTGGAGTACAGATTGGCCATTCGCAAAAGCAAACAAACCCAGGTTTAGAATAATTATGAGCAGGTTCCTTTTCATCTTATCTATTCACAGCCTGCACCCTGAAGGATGTAGGTTTGGTTTTCTTCTTTTACTTCCAGGCGCAGTGTAAAAGCGAGTACATTCAGAATATCATCCAGCGATTTTGTCTTAAACACAGACGTAAAGTGACAGTTTCCAATCGCCGGGTTTTCCAGAACGATTTTGGTATGGTAGGATATTTCCAACTGCTGCACCACCTCCTTTACTAACTGATTCTCAAACTTAAGTTCGAGGGTATGCCAGGAGGGTGCATTTACGGCCGGCAATTCATCTATTTGCGGTTCTTCTGCATCGTTTTGAAGAGAAGCTGATTCGCCAGCTGTTAGCAATACAGCCCCATCAGATTGTTCTGCATGTTCGACCCGTACCTTACCGCTTACCACGCTGACAGAAACAGATGCTTCTTCCGGATAAGCCCGCACATTAAAGGAGGTTCCTAAAACCGTTGTCACAGCATCCCCGCTTCGGATCTGAAAAGTAGCTCCATTTTGGTGGGTCACCTCAAAAAAGCCTTCGCCTTCCAGATAAACGATACGCGGATTAAATCCAGGATCGTATCGCAACTCACTGTTGCTATTTAACCAGACCATACTTCCGTCGGGAAGTTGCACCGCCCGGGTTTCCGCTTGTGCCGTTTGGATGTTTGTCCAGACAGGTTCTGCAGTATTTTGCCAGAAATACCAGATAGACAGTCCCAGTCCGATGAGTAACACCGCCGCAATTTGTAACTGAAAAAACCGACTTCTTATCGGACGAATTTTTGCTTCCGGCTTGGCTTGTATCGCATTTTCTACCTGTGTCCAGGAAGATTCCCAATCATTTTCAAAGAACGTTTCCGAAGTTGGCTCTGCCGCACTCCAGACTGCTTCCATCGTATCAAAATATGCCCTGTTAGACTCGGATGCTTCCATCCAGGTCATCAATTCGCTGCTTTCCTCCGGAGTAGATTCTCCGGCCAAAAACTTTGCGATCAGGTCATTATATTTTTCTTGCTTCGTCACGTCAAACGCACTTTCGATTATAAGATGCAGGAAGTATGCTGCTACCCCCATGCTGTTTTAAAAAAAAATTACTTTTTTTTTGCCCGGATTAAAATCAGGGATCGCTTAAATAGGGCGCCATCTCCGAACGCAGCATTTTCAAAGCTTTACCCATTTGATTCTCAACGGTTTTCACCGAAAGGGAAAGCTCATCGGCAATTTCTTTATAGGAGCGTTCTTCAAATCGGCTCAACTTGAAAATAATCTGGCAGCGGGGTGGCAGGGTTTCAATGGCCCGCTGGATCTGATGAGACAATTCGCCATCCAGAAACTGCCCTTCCGGCGTGGTATCTTCTACCTGATCCGGAATTTCTTCTTCTTCGGTACTAAATATTTTCTTGCTTCGAAGGTGAGCGAGCGCTTCATTTTGCGCCATCCGACGTAAATAGGCCGGAACCGAGCTTTGTATCTGGAGACTATTGCGTTTTTCCCATAGTCGGATAAAAACATTCTGGGCCAGATCACGGGCGAGATCCTGATCCTTTACAAAGCGGTAGATACATTGGCAAACAGGCCCAAACTGGTGCTGAAACAGTTTTTTGAGGGCACTTTGCTCATCTGCGCAAATGCGGGACCATAGTGTGTTGTAATCCAGCTCAGACATGAGGTTCTCCCGATGGACGTTGGTTCTTCCTGATTAGTTACAATACAAAGAAAGTAGATTTTTCCTGCCTTCCGGAATCTGATCGCCTATTTAAGCTTTTTTTACGACAAGGGAGCCCGATAGAGCTGTTGGGGGTGGGTCTGTGATCCAGTGAGTTAGTGGTTCTGTGATCCAGTGATCCAGTGATCCAGTGATCCAGTGAGTTAGTGAGTTAGTGAGTTAGTGAGTTAGTGGGTTAGTGATTGCATTAAAAATTGCCAGTATTACGATTTAAACCTGAGTGCCGCGAACTAGGGTCTAGGTCCTTTGGTCCGGTCTAGCTGGCCTATCGGCTATGCGGTCTAAGGGCTGCGCCCGGTCTAGGATTGATCCTCCCCGCAAGCCGAAGGCAAGCACTCCCCACGACGCGCAGCGGAGGCTCCCCTAAAATCGCGCTGCAAGTCTATTTACCGCCTTCCTTTTTCGTTGATTGGAGTAAAGAATAACCTAGCATCCCTACAACCGTGATGATTAATACCGGGATCAGATAATTTCCCAAGCCGTTTTGATTGCCCTGGGCCGTTTGAATTGTTGAATAGGTAATATAAGCAAGAACCCAAACAAGAACCACCTTGATCAAACGCATTCCCCGTACAGCCTGTTTATACTGTTTATTTGCGTTTTGCTCCGTTATTTTTTGTGGAAAATTAAAGAGATGCGGGTATTTACTAGTCCACAAAAGCCCCACATACAACACTAATCCAATAATTGGCAACACCCAAATCTGACTTTTATTTGCGAAGCGATCAGGGGTTCCGTCCACTCCAAAATGGCGGGGTATGGTATCGGGAATTTCACTGAAAAAAAGGAGTGGAATACCAATTAGAAGAATTAGGCCAATTAGTCCGATTACTTCAATTATTCGATCAATCGGTTCAGGTTGTATTTTTATTCCGGGTCTTTGCATCTGGTTTAACTTTAATGCACTTTTGATTTCCGCTTAATACCATTAAGTATCCCGCAAAAATTCGGCTTAGCCGGGTCAATCAAATGGGATCAGATCAGGTTGGATATATTCCTTCCTGGCTTGTTCCGAATGGTAAATATCAACACCATAATGGCAGGCCAACAAGTCTTTAAAGTTATACTTCAATCGTGGAAATTCGGCAATAAAATCCTTAAAATTATCAGCCGTTGATTTCAGCTTAAAGTGGTAAACCGCTTTAATTGCAGCCACGGTTAAAGTGGTATTGTATTTATCCCTGGCCCCAACAAATGCCACAAACGCTTGCAGTCGTTTTTGAATAAGCACTAAAGCTTCTTCTATCCCGTATTTGTGGATATGGATCCAGGCCAGTCGCAAATGAGCCTCGTGGGTAAACTCGGCCGGATCTAATTCGCAGGTGCTGAATTTACGCTCAAATTCTGTATCGGAGTAGGTGAAGTGTTTTTCCATAGCTGTAGGGAGTGGTCCTGTGGTCCTGTGGTCCTGTGGTCCTGTGGTCCTGTGGTCCTGTGGGTTAGTTGGTTCTCATTAAAAATTAAAAATCAAGACTTAAGAATTCGATAGTGGGGTTATTAAAAATTCAAACTTAAGAATTCGAAAGCGGGTTTCCTAAATAATCGCCGGCCGCTGCGAGATCTCATGATAACACAAAACCTCCTCACAGAAATAATGCGACACCATACTCCTGCGGGTGCTGCCTGGTTTTTTGATGGGATCGCCACCGTGCAGGAGATTCGCATGCCAGAGCAATACGTCTCCGGGTTGGGCGTAGAAATATGATTTTTTAAGTCCTTCGCGCTCGATGAGGGCGGCTATGGCGGATTCGTAATTCCGATAACTGTTGGGGCCGATGGTCCAGGTGGTATTGCCGGAGTTGTAATCCGGACAAAGGAGATAGGACAGGCGATGACTTCCCGGGTAATAAAACAAGGGACCATTATTTTCGCCGACAGGCTCCAGGGCTGTCCAGGTCGCGATGAGGTAACCGAGTGGCTCGGTCGTCATGTGAATACTATCCGAATGGGCTTTTTGCTCGCTGCCTTCCAGAAAGTGGATGGTCTGAAACGGAATCACTTTTTTGCCCATCAGGAAGTTTAATAATTTGATCAGTTCCGGATTGCGAAAATAGGACTGGTCAATCAGGGGCGACAACTTGTAGGCATCCATGATCTTTTTCTGGGTATAGTTGAAATCCGCTTTGCCATCCGCCAACAGGCGATCTACCTCTGTATTCAATCGGGTTACCTCCGTGTCATCATAAAAGCCTTTCAGGATCAGGAAGCCGTTGTCCACGAAATTGAGGATGGCTTCTTGTGTGTCTTGATCGAATGCTTTAAAGGTGGGATCTGAAACTAATTTCTCCCGTCCGCCAGGCTGATCCAGCCAGGGGATATCCGAATCGTGGGTTTTAAAATCCTGGCTTCCAAGCGGACTGACGACGCTTTTCCGGAGGCCAAACTTCCGATACAAACGGGCATTTGGCCGGAGTTTTTTAATCTGCAGGAGGTTGTTTATGACATATACTGCCTTAAAACCGCGTAATGCGCCCGTGTATTTTTGAAAGGTCTTTCGTAGAAAATCCATAGGGGAAACAATTGTTGTCTTATCTTTGGCAACCAATTTTCAGGCTACCTTTTGTGGTGTAAAGATATAGATATACTAAGAACGCCTATTTTATTTTCCCGTCCAGATAAACCACCTACAACAAAACCTACGTATCCAGTTCATCCAGCCAGGGAGCCTAAATCCTCTGGTGGCGAAATCTAAAGAGCTACATGAAAGTTACAGAGCACTTCGAACAGTCAAAAGGAAACACCCTGGTTTCTTTCGAAATACTGCCGCCTCTCAAAGGTGGAGGGGTTCAGGCAATTTTTGACACCCTGGATCCTCTTATGGAATTTAAACCGCCTTTCATTGATGTAACTTATCACCGGGAAGAGTTTCTATATAAAAAGCGGCAGAGTGGCTATTACGAAAAAATAGCAATCCGCAAACGGCCTGGCACAGTCGGGATCTGTGCCTCTATCATGCACCGCTATGGGATCGATGCCATTCCGCACCTGATCTGTGGCGGTTTTACCAAAGAAGAAACAGAGAATGCCCTCATCGACCTGAATTTTCTGAGTATCAATAATGTGTTGGCCCTTCGCGGAGATGCCCGTCCGTTTGAAACTAAATTCTCGCCGGAGAAAGACGGACACGAATTTGCGATTGATCTGGTGCGGCAAATGGCCGATATGAACAAGGGTATCTATCTGGACGACAATATCGAAAATGGTCAGAAAACCGATTTTTGTATCGGTATCGCCGGTTACCCGGAAAAACATTTTGAGTCGCCTAACCTGGAAACCGACTTGATTTTCACCAAAGAGAAAGTCAAAGCCGGAGCTGATTACATCGTCACACAGATGTTTTTCGACAATGAGCAGTTTAAGGGATATCTGAAAAATTGCAAGGATTTTGGAATTGATGTTCCGATTGTTCCGGGCTTAAAGCCCATCACTCGCCGCTATCAGTTAAGTGCGCTTCCGCGTCGATTTTTTGTTGACCTTCCCAGTGATTTGGTGAAAGCATTAGAAAAGGCAAAAACCGATGAAGCAGTGCGAGAGGTCGGCATTGAATGGTGTATCATGCAATCTAAAGAACTGAAAGCCATGGGTGTACCCTGCTTGCATTATTACACAATGGGAGATTCTGAAACCATAAAAAGAATTGCAGAAGCTGTATATTAAGGGCGCATAAAGAAAACTACTACACATGCGTCTACACCTTTATGGTCTGTTGACCTTATTTCTGTGCCCATTTATTCTGGTTGCACAAGCCCCTCTTCAAAGTCCGGAAGCCTTTTTACCCAGTAATTACGGCAAGCAATTTACCCCGCATTATCTAAAAGTTGATTACTTCCAGTATGTCGCCGAAAACAGCGATCGGGTACAACTTTTGGAATATGGGAAAACCAATGAAGACCGACCGCTTATCCTGGCCTTTGTTTCCAGTCCGGAAAACTTAAAAAACCTGGAATTGATTCGGCAGGCTAACCTGGCAAGAGCCGGAAAGATGGACGGCAATCCGGCAGCAGCCGGAAACATTCCGATAGTTTGGTTGAGCTATGGTGTACACGGCAATGAAGCCGGTGCTTCAGAAAGTTCGCTCGACGTACTCTACAAACTGGCCGACCCCAATAATGCCGAAACCACAGCCTGGCTGGAAAGCACCCTAGTTATTATTGACCCTTGTATCAATCCGGATGGAAACAGCCGCTACACCTCCTGGTATCGGTCTATTTCCGGCACTACTCCCGACCCGGACCGTTTCTCCCGCGAGCATCAGGAGCCCTGGCCGGGCGGACGGGTAAACCACTATTACTTCGACTTGAATCGGGATTGGGCATGGGCTACTCAAATGGAGACACGCAGCCGTTTACAGCAGTATCACAACTGGATGCCACACATCCATGTTGATGCACACGAACAGTACCCAAATGATCATTATTATTTCGCGCCAGCGGCCCACCCCTACCATCGGGCAATCACCGCTTTTCAGGCCGAGTTTCAAAATATGGTTGGACAGAATAATGCCAAAAGTTTTGACAAACAGGGCTGGCTTTATTTTACGGGCGAGGTATTTGATCTCTTCTACCCCAGTTATGGCGACACCTATCCGACTTTCAACGGATCTATCGGGATGACATACGAACAGGCAGGACACGGTATTTCCGGAAGGGCCATAAAAATGGAAAACGGAGATACCTTAACGATTCGGGATCGAATTGACCACCATAGTACGGCCACACTGACAACTGTAAAAACAGCCTTTGAAAACCGGGAAAAACTCATCAACGCTTTCGCGGAATATTTCATCCAGGCTCGTAAGGCAAGTGACTCAATGTATAAGAGCTTTGTGATTTCCGGCTTAAACAGTCCGGACAAGACCCATGCATTACTTGACCTGCTTGACCTACATGAAATTGAATACGGCCGCCTGGAGAAAGGACGCGCGGCAAACGGATTTGATTACGCGCTTGGTGCAGACCGGGCAGTCCAACTCCGTCAAAATGATATAGTTATACCTGTAAATCAGGCACAGGGAAAATTAGTACAGGTACTTTTTGAGCCAGCTCCGTTATTGGAAGATTCCCTGACATACGATATTACTGCCTGGGCACTTCCATTTGCTTATGGATTAAAAGCTTACGGACTGACGCAGGAGCTTCCTTATGCTGACTACTCGAGGCCAATGCCCGAGCCCATGCCTACGGTAGATCCAAATGCCCCTCATTATGCCTATTTGATTCGTTGGGAATCCTTAAGCGATGCCCGCTTTTTATCCGGTTTATTAGCTGCTGATATTAAAGTGCGGGTGGCACAGGCTGAAGTAGAAACAGAGGCTGGCACCTTTGCACCTGGCACCCTGGTAATCACCCGGGCCGATAATCGCAAAAACCCGAATTGGGAAAAAAGCCTGCTTAAAATTGCAGGCGCACAGGCACAGGAAGTGTTTGCCGTCAACACCGGTTTTTCCATTAATGGACCCGATTTTGGTTCCGGTGCCATGAAATTTCTTTCTGCACCTCGAATTTTGCTTGCCTGGGGGGATGAGTTTGACCCAAATGCAGTTGGTGCTGCCTGGCATTATTTTGATCAGGTACTCCAATACCCGACTACCATTATAGCGGATCGCCGGATAAATGCTTCCAGCCTCGAGGATTACGACTTATTAATCTTAACAAGCGGCAGGCTGGATTTCGGCGAAAGCCAATGGGAATCCCTGAGTAATTGGATTCGGGGTGGCGGACGCGTTATCGCAATCGGTGGTGCCCTGGGCAATTTCCGGGATCGGGAGGGTTACGGGCTATTGGCAAAACCCAGTCCGGAAGAACAAAACATGGAAGCAGATCCTATGAGTTACGGTGGCCGGGAACGCGCCTATATTTCTGAGAGCGTGCCTGGTGCTATATTCAAAGCCAAAATGGATGCCAGCCACCCGATCAGCTTCGGAATCGGAGATTCTTATTATAGCCTTAAAGTAAGTGGTTCTGCCTATTCCTATCTTTCCAGAGGATCTACTGTTTCTTATTTGGATTCCGATCCGATTAGTTTTGGATTTGCCGGTTGGAAGGCCCGCCAACGATTGGACAACAGCCTCGTAGTTGGGCAATATCCGATTGGCAGAGGATCTATTATCTACCTTGTTGATGATCCTTTATTCAGAGGTTTCTGGTATCAGGGTCTTTTTTTAATGTCGAATGCTGTCTTCTTTACCGGAAGCTAGGTTACACTGTCAGATGAAAGCCAAAAAAGGTGAAACCGAAATGACGGGCTGTCGTTTGGCTCCGTTATTTTTGTTTAGGAAAGCTGCTCAAGCGGCCTTGAAAATAAATGCCCTATGTTAAAGCCAACGATGTTACTCCTGTTTTGTCTGACCGTCTGGAGCACGAAAGCCCAGAAAACTAATGGCCCTGCCAGCTATCTCAACCCTATAGCGGATGTAGAACAGGCCATTATGCCTAAACAAAACAATAAGGAACTTCTGGAAGCGGAGATGAATCAACGTGCTCCTGGAATTGCTCCGCATTTTGCTCAAAACATCCAGGTTTTTATCACCCCGGAAACACATGGAACATGGGAAGTGACCCAGGAAGATATGGCTGTCTGGCGCTTGCGCATTTATTCGAAAGAAGCCAAATCCATTAATCTTGGATTTACAAAATATGTGATGCCCAACGGAGGGAAACTTTTCCTATACACCCCAGACTATTCGGAAGTACAAGGGCCATTCACTCCGGCAGACAATGAGGAACATGAAGAACTCTGGACACCCATCATTCCGGGCGACGAATTGGTTATTGAAGTGCAATTACCTGTTGAGCAGATGGAAAATCTGCAACTGGAACTCGAATATGTCAATCACGACTTTATTGGTTTTCTGGATATGTCAACCGTACTTTCCGGCTCCTGTAATCTGGATGTGATATGTGGAGAAGCAGACGGCTGGCCACTTGTGGAGGATTATCGGGATATTATCCAATCAGTAGCCGTGATCAGCACAGGTGGAAGTACCTTTTGCACCGGCTTTTTGGTCAACAATGCAGCCCAGGATTGCACGCCTTATTTCATGACGGCCTATCATTGTAATATTACCAGTGGTAATGATCAATCTCTGGTGGCTTACTGGAATTATCAAAACAGCTTTTGCCGCCAGCCCAACTCCCCGCAAAGCGGTCAGCCGGGCAACGGCACCCTGAGTGATTTTAATACAGGTTCTGTGTTACGAGCTGCTTATCAGAGTTCCGACTTTACGCTCGTAGAGTTTGACGATCCTGTTTCTGAAACGGCAAATGCATTTTTTGCCGGCTGGAGCGCCGAAGATGTAGCCCCTACCTCAGCGATTACCGTGCATCATCCAAGCGGAGATGAAAAACGGATCAGTTTTGAAAATGATCCAACGACACTTACTGCTTACCTGGGTGACACGCCGAGTAGCAACTACTCGCATATCCGTATCAACGATTGGGATATCGGCACGACGGAGCCCGGTTCTTCCGGTTCGCCTTTGTTTGATCAAAATAAGCGCATTGTCGGACAATTACATGGAGGATATGCCGCCTGTGGAAATAATGATCCGGACTGGTATGGCAGCTTTCATGTTTCCTGGGAAGGAGGGGGAACCCCGACTACCCGCTTAAAAGATTGGCTGGATCCAAACAATACCGGTATGCTGACGCTGGATGGACGAGCCCAAATGTTTTGCACTTTTTTTGTGGAAGCCACACCTGCCTATCAGGAGCTTTGTGCCGACCTCGGTTCATACGCCTCTTCTATTAATATCAGTGAAAACTTTAATGGTCCGGTTACTCTTTCGATAGATGGAGTACCGGCAGGAGTTACTGCATCATTCATAACAAACCCGGTGATGCCCGGCGGATCTACACAGCTTCAAATCAATAATATTAACGGGCTGTCTTCCGGTACTTACACGATGACAATATCGGGGACAGACGGTACAGAGATGAGTACCAGTACGCTCACACTTGTCATTTACAACGGCGTGCCCGGTTTAACAAATGCCCTTTTCCCGATGGACGGAGCGCTGGATGTGGGAACGAAGATCTCCCTCACATGGGAGGCCATAAATAATGCGCAAACTTATTCTTACGAGCTGGCTACAGACCTGGGTTTTGGAAACATTATTTCATCCGGTTCACAGTTACCAAACAACACCATTGGCTTGCCGGAGCTGGAAGCTGAAACCCCCTACTTCTGGCATGTGCGTGCTGAAAATCTGTGCGGATCAGGAGCCTGGTCGAATACATTTTCCTTTGAAACGGCAAACATTAGTTGTCAAACATTAGTCCCCGAAGATTTGCCCATCACCATTTCATCCATGGGTACGCCCACTATCAGCTCCACGATTTATTACCCAAATCCCGGAGAAATTCTGGACATCAATGTAATTGACCTTACTGGTGAACACACCTATATCAGTGATCTTATTTTTGAGTTGACCAGTCCGGAACAAACGACGATTACCCTGTTGGATACTTACTGTGGATCTGAAAACGACTTTTTCATTTCATTTGATGACGAAGCCGACAATACGCCGATCCCTTGTCCGTATTCAGATGGAGGCACCTACCAACCACAAGATGCCCTGAGTGCTTTTATCGGGGAAGACCCTCAAGGCGAATGGACGCTTACGGTTTATGATGTATTTAATCAGGATGGTGGAATCCTTCAAAATTGGGAGTTGGAAATCTGTACGGCCCTTAGTGCCTTTGTAAACGTAGATCCAATTAGTATTTCCGGTTGTGCAGATGGGGTTTTTACGTACACCTTGACCCCGAGCGAAGGCTTCACAGGCCCTGTAACATTGGAGGTATTTGATAACCCGCCTGGATCGGATGTACTGATCAGTCCAAACCCCGTAAATCCGGGACAGCCGGCGACAATTCAGATATCCGCAAATTCGGCGAGCCTGGGCACCTATCAAATGACCCTGTCGGCAACAGATGGAACAAATACAATTCCCACCCAGGTTGAATTGACCTTAGTGGGTGCCGTGGCTGCAACCAATTTATTAAATCCGACGGATGCGGAAACTGCTGTCAGCATTAATCCGATTTTCAGCTGGACAGTTGTGGCTGATGCAAACAACTACCTTTTTGAAATATCGGCCAATCCGGATTTCACAAATATTTTGGAGACTAATGTGACTGCCACCAATTCTTACAGCATCCAGTCTGACTTAGATTATGACCAGGTATATTTTTGGCGCATTACGGCTTTTGGAGATTGCGGTGCTATGACATCGCTTGTTTTTTCTTTCCAGACGGCCTTTTTCAAGAATACGAAAGAGGTAGCTGGCATTTTTTACCAACTTTCGCCAAACCCGACATCCTCCCTTATCCAGATTGAGTTTTCACAACCGATCCAGACGGATATTTTGGTTGATGTGTTCAGTGTGGATGGCAGGCAGCTTCAGTCTTTATCGGCTTTCGCCGGAAGTACTAACATTGAGATTCAACTGGGTCAATATGCTGCGGGCGTTTATTTGCTTCGATTACGATCAGGAGAAGCGAGTAAGGTGGAGCGTGTTTTGGTTATAGAATAAGTCTTTTCCGGACCTGACAGGTTGCCGACCTGTCAGGTCCACAACCTGTCAGGTCGTTTCATCGACCCAACCCCCGTTTTAACATAAAAATACAATTATTTTAATTTTAACATCACAATCACCTGATTGTTAAATATTTATGGATAAAATATTAATTCAAAATATTTTACAAATCAAACTTTTTTTACCAAAACTGGGGACCTGTCAGGTCCCCAACCTGTCAGGTTGCCGACCTGACAGGTCGAAAATCACCTCCCTTCTCCAACGTTAAAGTCCGCCCCCGATATCAGTCTTGTGACCGAAATCTTTAATTTTATCGCCTGTTGTAAACTTGCTTTCCAACAGACCAACAAACAAAACGTAAGTCCAATGATTGACGCCAATAATCCTGCACTCGAATCCTGGGTGGAAGTACCTGAAAACAGTGATTTTCCAATTCAGAATCTACCCTTCGGAATTTTTCGAACACCAACCAATCCCGCTCCCAGAATGTGCACCCGGATTGGAGATTTTGTCGTTGATCTGGCTGTCATGAATTACCTCAGCCTGTTTGAAGATCTCGAAATTGATAATGATGTATTTACCGCATCCTATCTAAACGATTTTATTCAACTCGGAAAAACAAAGACCCGTGCCCTCCGCAACAGACTGTCAAACCTCCTGCAAAAAGGAAATGAGGAAATCAGTAATCTTTCCTGGCATTTCCTACACCCTATAGATAAAGTAGAAATGCTGCTCCCCATAAAGGTCGGCGACTATACCGATTTTTATTCCAGCATCGAACACGCTACCAATGTCGGCTGCTTATTCCGCGATCCTGAAAATGCACTCCTCCCAAACTGGAAACACCTGCCTGTTGGATACCACGGCCGTGCTAGTTCTATTGTTGCTTCCGGCACACCCATTACAAGACCTAATGGTCAAACCCGGCCGAATAGTGAAGAACCACCCGTATTTGGTCCTTCTAAATTACTCGACTTTGAATTGGAAATGGCATTCATCGTAGGCCGGGAAACCAAACTCGGACAAAGCGTTTCAACTACCGAAGCAGAGGATTATATCTTTGGCATGTTGCTCTTTAACGACTGGTCTGCCCGTGATATCCAAAGCTGGGAATATGTGCCACTAGGCCCATTCCTCGGAAAAAGCTTTGCATCTACTGTCTCCCCCTGGATTGTCACACTTGATGCACTTGATCCCTTCCGGGTGGAAGGACCAGTACAAGATCCTGCTGTGCTGCCCTATCTTCAGTACGAAGGAAAACACAATTTTGATATTGCCCTGGAAGTGGAAATCAAACCGGAAAAAGGCGCTGGAAAAGTCGTTAGCCAAAGTAACTTCAAATTTCTCTACTGGAATATTTGCCAACAGCTGGCTCACCATACCAGTAATGGCTGTAACCTGAATGTAGGCGACCTCTGTGCCTCCGGTACAATTAGTGGAAAAGATGTCAACTCATACGGATCGATGCTGGAGATAACCTGGAGAGGCACCAAACCCGTGCAGATGCCTGATGGCAGCCTACGGAAGTTCCTGCATGATGGAGATACCGTGATCATGCGAGGCCATTGTGCAAAAAATGGTGTTCGAATTGGATTCGGAGAAGCAGTCGGAACTATACTAGCAGCACACTAATCCCGTTATCCCTGTAGTTTCATTCAGATTCATCTGGTAATTTTTTTTACATTGAACCTGCAACAAACTACTATGCGCTTTTACCTCGTATTTTTTGCTCTTTTTAGCCTTGCCGGAAATGCCCTTGCTCAAATGGAGCTTCAAGGGCATTTGAACGCACTGGCCGCAGACCCGCAATTAAAAGGTGCTGAACTCAGCGTCAGTGTCATTGATATCGCAACCAATCAATTGGTGGCCAGTCATGAAAGCCGCAAAGCACTCATCCCGGCCTCTTCTCTTAAATTACTGACCACCGCAACAGCACTGGCTCTTTTAGGACCCGAACATCGATTTTATACCGACCTGCAATATGATGGATATATCGATGCCGAAGGTATTCTGAATGGAAACATCTATATCACCGGTTATGGCGACCCGACCCTGGGTTCCGATCAAATGGACGGAGTCGATTCTATGGATAAGGTCCTGGAAAAATGGCTGTCTGCAATCAAAGAAGCCGGGATAAAATCCATCCAGGGAGCTATCCTGGCCGATGATACCTATTTTGAAGATACCCCCGTATCTCCCAATTGGTCCTGGAGCGATATCGGTAATTACTACGGCGCCGGTGCCTGGGCATTGAACGTCCACGAGAACTTCTATTACCTCCGGTTTCAACAAAATCGAAACCCGGGTTCCAAACCCAGTCTGAAAGGCACTGTCCCCAAAATCGAAGGCCTGAATTTTGAAAATGATGTCGTAACCGCCGGCGCACATACCGGTGATAATGCCTATATCTACGGACGAGTTTATACCTATGTCCGGGAAGTTTCCGGATCCATTCCAGCCGGGAATGGGCTGTTTGTTATTAAAGGCTCGATGCCTGATCCGCCTTTTTTTATTGCACAATCGTTTCAAAATAAATTGCAGGATGCAGGCATTGGCTGTAGCCTGTCTTGCGGAAAAGTAAAGCGCCAGGTGCATAAAGAAGCCCGAAATTTACTCATCCGACTCTACTCCCCTACCCTAAAACAAATCGTGGTGCGCACCAACCTGGAAAGCGTCAATGTTTATTCAGAAGTACTGCTACGAATAATAGGAAAACACTTACTGGGGACCGGAAGTCGGGAAGCCGGCATAATGGCCATCCGACAAGTTTGGGAAGATCGGGGATTGAGCTGGACAGAGACTACACTCGATGATGGCTGCGGACTTTCATCTCTCAATCGAATCTCCAGTTTGCAGCTAGCCGGAACCATTCGCAAAGCCTGGATTGACGAAAATCTGCGTCCTGCACTCAAAGCCTCCTTGCCCCTCGCCGGAGTTTCCGGCACCATGCGCTCCTATTTAAAAGGCACTGTAGCAGAGGGAAAATTACAGGCAAAAACGGGTTCGATGAATGGTGTTCGAAGCTTTACAGGAATTGCTACCAATAGAAAAGGCCAGCAGTTTGCTTTCTCTATTATAGTCAATCATTATTCCTGCACGAATTCACAAATTCGAAAAAAATTGGAGACATTTCTGCTCCATTTATGTGAATAAAATAAATCAGATGCAACGTTTTTTCTTTTTCCTTTTACTCTTTAGCCTCACTTCTACCCTTGTTGCTGATCCACTGGAGGACATGACATTCGAAGAAGCACAACAAGTTGTCAACCACATCCTCCTGGACCCCTATATTCTCGATTATTGCGATTGCTGCGATGATGCCGCTGGCTATTTAATCGAAATTAAAGAACTGAGTATCGAGCCGGCTGAATTCGGACATCGCCCCTACCGGGTACGCGCAAAGGGGGTTTACCTGTATCAGCTTTCCGCTAACGGCGATGACACTTTCCAACTTCTTGAAACCGAGCAAAGGGGCTATGACGATATCATTTGGACCAATTACACCTTTACCTTTGACCCCAGTGATCGAAAAGCCCATCCGGTAGGAGAAGTTTTAGGTTTCCGACGGGAAGGCAATTGCAATCCAGATGCCCAATTTCCCGGGCCTGATCAGATCAGCCTGGATAAAATCAACCGCGATTATCAACAATGGTATAAAACCGAAATTGGATATCCTTCCAGTGAAATGGATCTCGGAAGTATTAGTGCCAATCCAAATGCACTGGCTGTCGCCGAAAACGAACTCCCCAGAGGTATTCGCTTTCACGGCGCATTTACCAATGCCGTAAAATGGAAGGAATCCAACGGACTCCATTATGTTATTGTCTCCGAAGTACTGGATCCCGAAGCCGATAAGAATGCCATGTTTGTCTGTCACTGGCTGCACCAGGGGCGTTCCACTATTCTGCTTTGGTCTATCCGGGATTTCGCGAAAAGCGGCGGACGGGTACAATTTGATGATCGCAGCCTGCAATTGCTCGACATAGATGCAGACCAGCAGTTAGAAACCTGCTTTTTTTATTCCATCAGAGAACAGGACCCGACTCAAAACCAATTGAAACTCATGCTCCATGATGGCGCAGAAAAACTAGCTCTACGCGGAAACCTGACTCCTGGAAATGCCAATTTTGATCCGGCTTTTGACAATAAACCAGACCTCTTTCGCCACTTCGCAGATTTTCAGTGGCAACGCTATTTGAAAGAAGGGGAAGCTGCCTGGTTTGATGAAATACTATTCCGTAATGATCAAACCGTCCTGGTTCGCCAGGAATATTTATTTGCGAGTGGAGGTTATTCTTATCAACTTTTCACGCCCGATTTCACGCCTTCGCTTAGCGATCCAAAACAACAGGAACTGATCTCGCTTGCAGAGGAAGTTTCCCTGTTTCCGGACGAAAGCGGCTTGCTTATTTTTTCCCTGCCTTATATTATGTATTTCGACCTGCGTACAGGGGCACTAAGCGAATTGATGCAGGTCTTCCCCAATTCCGGAGGGATATCCGGTGCCACCTGGGCTGCCGACGGCGTTAAATGCGCTTTTGTAGTTTTTAATCCGGAAGATTACCCGCTGGCTACCAGACTTTTTGTACTGGAATTAAATGGCGCGGAGGTCATTCAAAAAGAGAAATATGATATTCCGGTGCAGTATTATGCAGCCAGTGTCATGGTGGTCAGTACGGTTCGTTTTCTCGATTCAAATCGAATTGCCTACCCGGTCCACGCAGATGACTTTCAATCTACTAAACAGGAAATCCTAATGCTGGAATGAGAATTGGGGGTGGTCCGGTTGGTTAGTTGGTTTTCATTAAAAATTAAGAATTCGGTAGCCCCTGCTTTTGGTTTAAAAAAAAACGATGCAAAATTTACAACCCGGAACCCAGATTGAAATCCGTATGTTACCTTTATATTCAACCACAAGTGTTGGTTATTATAGCATAGAACATGTACTCCAAGGACGCTTCCTGTATGATATCTAAATTATTTTCGCCTCTGGCACTTTGCCTGCTGCTTGCTTTGGCCTGTAATTCGCCAGTTGAAAAACCGGATGTGCCCGTTACACCTGTGGATACGGTAATCCTGGAAGATAAGGAACCCCCCATTCCCACACCGGAAGACACTATTGCTTTTGAAGAACGTCTGGCTGATTATGAAAGCAAGGATCGGGTATTCTGGCAAAAGCCTGATTTAGTTGTTGACCGGCTGGGTGATTTGAGTACTAAAACGGTAGCAGATGTGGGTGCAGGATCGGGTTACTTTGCCCGGCGTCTGGCCTATAAAGCCAAAAAAGTAATAGCTATTGATATTGACCCCAACTTTATCTCCTTCATGGATAGTATTAAGTTGGTGGAATTGCCCCGAGATATTCAACAGAAATTCGAGACTCGCCTGGCCACTTTCGACGATCCAAAGCTTGAAAAAGGAGAAGCCGATATAGTGTTAATGGTAAATACCTACCTCTATATTCAGGATCGTGTGGATTACATGCGCCGGTTAAAAGAAGGATTAGCACCGGGCGGCAAAGTGGTTATTATTGACTACAAGAAAAAGCGCATTCCGCTGACCAATCCACCTCAACGAATCCGGGTGCCACTTTTTGAGGTAGAAGACGAATTATTTGAAGCCGGCTATAGCCGGGTAATTTCAGATGATACCTCACTCGATTACCAGTATATTATTGTGGCCCGCAATTAAGGATCAAACTTGTCAGGCTCCCGGGTGTTAAACAATTTTATTAATTCATTTTAAAATAAATTTTGCTCCCTGCCTTTTCAGGCGAATGATCTAAGCTAAATTATTGGAGATACACACTTTTGAAATGTGAAACTACGTTTACTCCATACAAAAAAAGAAAACCCATCATGAAGCGACCGACCTTAACAATCGTGGCCGCCATTATATTGACTGCCGCGATTACTTCTACCACTTCCTACTCCTTGCTAAAAAATTGGGTAAAACAGGAAATTGCCGCCCAAACAATCCATTTCCAGGACCTCCCTAAGCGGCCGGTTGTTTTGGCCAACCAACAACGCGTAAATGTTGGTCCTACTGAATCTCCTGAAGATTTTGTAGAAGTTTCGCATCGGGTAACCCCGGGTGTTGTAAACATTACCGCCTTCACCGGCTCATATCAGGCTTCTGGTGGATCCGGTGTCATCATTTCTCCGGATGGATTTATTATCACCAATAACCACGTCGTGGAAGGGGCTAGCAATTTTGAAGTGACCCTGTTTGACCGACGAGCCGTGCCGGCTGAGTTGATCGGTACAGATCCCACTACAGATCTCGCCCTTATAAAGGTTGATTTAGATCACCTGACACCCATTCCATTTGGGAATTCCGACGCGATGGATGTAGGTGAATGGGTTTTGGCAATTGGTAATCCATTTAATCTGG
This sequence comes from Saprospiraceae bacterium, assembly GCA_020437105.1. Classification (GTDB taxonomy): domain Bacteria; phylum Bacteroidota; class Bacteroidia; order Chitinophagales; family Saprospiraceae; genus JAAEZH01. Next base: position 15,940 of record JAGQWR010000058.1, on the reverse strand, counting down.
CATCAACGGTTACCGCAGGGATCATCAGCGCCAAAGGGCGCAACATCAATATTCTTGAAAGTCGCTATTCCATAGAGAGCTTCATCCAAACGGATGCTGTTGTTAACCCGGGTAATAGCGGCGGTGCACTCGTAAATACCCGAGGCGAATTGATCGGCATCAATACAGCCATCATGTCGGAAGGCGGTGGATATGAAGGGTATTCCTTCGCAATTCCATCTAACCTGGTCAGTAAAGTTATTACTGATCTAAAAGAATTTGGAGATGTGCAGCGCGCATTGCTGGGGGTAAGTATCCAGGAAATCACCAATGATATGGCCAGTCAATTAGACCTGCCTGAAGTTGCCGGTGTACTGATCACTACGATCAATCAGGGAGGGAGCGCAGCCCAGGCCGGTTTAAAATCTGGCGATGTAATCATTCGCCTGAATGGGATTCGCACTAATTCTGTACCGGAACTGCAAGAACAGGTAGCCCGTTTCCGCCCTGGCGATCTGGTGCGGATAGATTTCATCCGGGACGGACAAGCCTATGCTTTTGAAAATGTGCAACTACAGGGAATGGACGGCAGCATGAGTGTCCGCCCCATGAGCAAACCGGAAAGCTCCGGGAAAATTGAAAAGAAATTCAACAACGGCTCAGGCTTCTAAAAAAAAGGCCGCATCATGATGCGGCCTTTTTTTTGTTTAATTCCCTCCCAGTGCGCCCTTCCGGATTGGTGCTTTATTATTCTGCAAACTTTTTGTTTTGTATTCTTGTTTTGTAAAACTTTTTGTTTTAAATTTGTTTCGAAAACAAAACAAAACAGCTTATCAAAAAATACAAACTGTTGGCAAAATTCTCGCATAATGCAATTCACCAATTCAAGAACAACCAAATGGAATGGCCGTCCAGAACGGTCAACTTATAATCAACGTAGTCAGAATAATCTGCATTTTGAAAAGAAACGCCCCTCGGCTACTTTTTCCCTAAAGGCATTACTTCGACTAATAGCTTATGGCCTACGCCGTCTTTTTGTTGCCCTAAAATATCAGGTTATCCAACTTGACTTGGGGCGAATCAAACTTCCCTGGTTCAGGTTAGCTGTAGCGGGAATCCTGCTTTATCTGATATTCCAGCGTGACCTGCAGTTTCAGGTTCACATGAACGCGCCGGGTCAGCAACAGCACAACCGTGCTGTCAGCAACCAGGAAACCAATATGAGTCTCTCTCAATCACTTCTTCCGGAACACCAGCAGGAAGTCCCCAGTACACCTGTTCCGGAAGTTGATCCTTTTGATCCTGTTGCAGGCGATAGCCCGGAAGAACTGTCTGCTAAGACTTACCTACGGCGATTCCATCAGGTCGCAGTAGCGGAGATGAAAAAATTTGGTATTCCGGCGAGCATTAAAATGGCGCAGGGACTATTGGAAAGTCAAGCCGGAAAAAGCCGGCTGGCTGTTCAGAATCAAAACCATTTCGGAATCAAATGTTTTTCAACGTCTTGTCCACAGGGGCACTGCTCTAATTTTCCCGATGATCACCACAAGGACTTTTTCCGAATTTATGACAGCGCCTGGGCAAGCTGGCGGGCACACAGTGAAATGCTCTCTACCGGTAAATACAAAGAATTGCTCAAACTTGGTACCGACTACCGGGCCTGGGCGCATGGGCTGTCCGAACTGGGATACGCCACAGATCCAAATTATGAAGCAACCCTGATTCGGATAATCGAAAAATATAAACTAGATCGACTGGATTCGCTTTAATCGATTCCTACTGCCGCAGTAAAGAATTTTGTTTTCTCATGTATGTTCTGGGTATGCCGCTCGTCAGGTCGATCACAAGTTGGCACTGGTCGGGCGGTTTTTTTTTTGGCACACTATTTGCTTTTACTTAATTGACGCTTTTTATGAGATTACAATTTGTTTATATGAGAATAAATCCCGGCGGGGGCGTCGGGATTTTTTTTTCTTTATAGACTCTCCCTTCCACAAACCCTTTACTTTCTGTAAATTTCGACAAAGATGCCGTGTTGGCATGCTTGTAAATCTGAACCGAACCCCGCTTCGGTACGTTTTATTTACAGAAAATGAGCCCAAATCCGAACTTACCATCTTATTCTCCAGCTATCCAGAGCCTGCTCCCAATGCTATACGTCGCCTGGGCTGACCAGGTATTGTCTCCCAGCGAAGCAAAATTGCTCCAAATAAAACTAAAAGACCTTCCTTTTTTATCCGCCGGTGATCGGGAATTACTGAAAAGCTGGATCAACCCCTCCAACCCGCCGGATAGAGAACTTTTCCAACACTGGCGTATCCTGATTCACAACAGATCGGCTGAAAGCACAGCAGAAGATCGAAAAAGCCTGGTAGATCTGGGGCTGGAAATGGCACGGGCAGCTGCCCTTCGGGAAGATGGTGCCTGGTGGACAAACCCGGAGACCCGACAGGCACTCGAGACACTTGAGAATGAACTCGACACCATTCAGATAAAAACCTATCAATCTCTTTTCCCTAAACCCTTAGGAGAAGAACCTTCTGGCAAAATCAATCGAGCCGCATTAACGGCCATCCTGGATGATGATTATGCTGATATCCGAAACCGAATGCGCGTGGTACTCACAGACCCGGTTTTCGAATATCAGAATTTTCGAAGTAAAGAAGCATATCGGGACCAAGTATTGCGCTGGTGTAGATATCTGGCTGATCAGGGTTTAGGAATCCTTTCCTACCCGGAAGCAGATGGCGGCGAAAATGATATGGGACAATACGCCGCTGTTTTTGAAATGCTTGGGTATTTTGATCTGAGTCTCAGTATAAAATTTGGGGTTCAATTCGGATTATTTGGTGGCAGTATTCAATGGTTAGGAACCGAAAAACACCATCGGAAATATCTGGAGGATGTTGGAAAGTTAAACATCCCCGGCTGTTTCGCTATGACCGAAACAGGACATGGATCTAATGTGCGCGGCCTGGAAACCACTGCCACATACGACCAGGAATCCGGCAACTTGATCGTCCACACCCCACACCACGAAGCAGGAAAAGAATATATCGGAAATGCACTACATGGGCGCATGGCCACGGTTTTCGCACAGCTCATTGTTGGTGGAGAAAACCAGGGGGTACATGCAGTACTCGTACCACTTCGAGATGAAAACCACCACCTGCTTCCAGGTATAAAGGTGGAAGATAATGGGTATAAAATGGGATTAAACGGAGTCGATAATGGTCGAATCTGGTTTGATCAGGTTAGCGTACCCCGCGAAAACTTACTAAACAGATTTGGCGATATTGATAGCGATGGTAATTATACCAGCCCTATAAAAAATCCTTCCAAGCGATTTTTCACCATGCTTGGCACCCTGGTTGGCGGCCGGGTATGTGTACCACGTGCCGGACTGAGTGCGACCAAATCCGGTCTAACTATCGCCATCCGTTACGCACATCGACGAAGACAATTTGGCCAGGATTTCACCTCTCCCGAAACCCTGCTACTTGATTATCCAAGCCACCAACTACGCTTGATGCCCTTGCTGGCAAAAACTTATGCCCTCGATTTTGGGCTAACCTTTCTGACCAAAAAATACCTGGCAAGAAATGCGGAGAGCATTCGAGAAATCGAAACTCTGGCCGCAGGCATGAAATCGTATGCCACCTGGTTTACCACCCACAGCCTGCAGCAATGTAGAGAAGCCTGTGGCGGCAAAGGCTATTTATGGGAAAACCGTTTTGCGGACCTTAAAAACGATACAGAGATATTCACCACCTTCGAAGGCGATAATACTGTACTCATGCAATTAGTGGCCAAAGGACTACTGACAGCCTTCCAAAACGAATTCCACGAGGAAGGTACTATGGGCGTTTTACGCTATCTGGGTCGTCGGGTTTCCACTAGTCTTGCCGAACGAAATCCGCTAACCATTCGAAACACAGATCCGGAACACCTAAGAGATTCAGCCTTTCAAATAGCTGCCTTTAGATACCGGGAAGATCGGTTGCTCTATTCTGTTTCGCAGCGCCTCCGGGCCAAAATCAAAGCAGGGACAAAGTCCTACGATGCCTATCTTGAATGTCAACCGCACCTCCTAAAACTGGCTGAAGCACATGTGGAGCGTGTAATCATTGAAGCATTTACACAGGAAGTAAAGAGAACTGCCGATCCGGCAATTAAAGCTGTATTGAAATTACTTTGTGATCTATATGCCTTACATACGATTGAGTTGCATAAAGGTTGGTACCTGGAGGCAAACTATATAGAAAGCAATAAAAGCAAGGCGATAAGAAGAGAAGTCATGCTTCTCTGTAGCCAGATAAAAGAGTACTCGCTGGATTTGGTGGAAGCCTTTGCTATTCCGGAGAAAGTATTAGGCGCAGAAATCCTGACTTAAAACCCAACAAGTTCTAAAATCCGTTTTGCATAGCTGCAGCACGTAACTTTTGAAGGAAAGGTGAGGCAAAGATAAAGTCCTGAAGCGTTTCATTATCACTCTCCATAACCTCCGACTTATTGCCGGTCCATACCAGATCGCCCTTATAGAGCAGGGCTATATTGTCTCCAATTTGCATCACAGAGTTCATATCATGTGTGTTGATTACCGTAGTCATATTATTTTCGTAGGTAATCGATTGGATTAACTCGTCAATCAACAGAGCCGTCTTAGGATCAAGTCCGGAGTTAGGCTCGTCGCAGAACAGATATTTTGGTTTGAATACAATGGCCCGGGCAATACCGACCCGTTTTTGCATCCCTCCACTAATTTCGGAAGGATACTTATCGTTGACATTCTCCAGATTAACCCGCTTGAGGCAATCATTGACCCGCTCTATTTTTTTATCCTTCGTCCAATCCGTAAACATATCTAATGGAAAGCGGATATTTTCCTCTACTGACATAGAATCGAAAAGCGCTGAGCCTTGAAAAAGCATTCCAACATCCATTCGGATTGCCCGAACCTCCTCTTTGCCAAGCGCACTAAATTCCACATCATCATACCAGACAGACCCACCAGTTGGCGCAATCAACCCGACAAGCGATTTTAGCAAGACCGTTTTTCCCGCACCAGATCGACCAATAATCAGATTGGTCTTCCCTTTCTCGAAAGTATGCGTGATACCTTTAAGAACAGGTACATCGCCAAAAGATTTAGAGAGGTTTTCGATACGAATCATTCGGAAAACGAACTTAGCCGGTCAGAAGCACGGCAATTAAATAATCAAAAAGCAAAATCAAAATATTACTGTAAACGACCGCATTGGTACTGGCACGACCCAGTTCAATACTTCCTCCAACAACATAATACCCTTGAAAAGAAGGTACGCTGGTCAGGATGTAGCCAAATACAAACGACTTCACATACATCACCACGACGTTGTAAGGCACAAAAAAGGCGCGCAAACCTCTCAGGTAATCCATATCGGTCAGGTAGCCAGTAGGAACAGTGGCGAGGTATCCACCCAGGGTTGCCACAAAAGCAGAAACCGTTACCAGCAATGGAATCATAACAATGCCCGCAATAATTTTGGGCATAATCAAATAGGAAGCCGTGTTTACCCCCATGATTTCCATGGCATCAATATGTTCCTTTTGGCGCATCCCGCCCAATTCAGCAGCAATATTAGAGCCCACTTTACCAGCAAGCACCAGCGCCGTGATAGTTGGAGCCAATTCAATAATGGCCAAATCCCGAACAATGTAACCGATATAGTATAAAGGCACTAATTGGCCATCAAGCTGATACGCAAACTGAATAGCGGAAACAGCTCCCATGAAAATGGAAATCAAACCCACGATTACAACGGAGCCTACCCCAATGTCGTGCATTTGGCGAACGGTTTCTCGCCAATACATGGACCAACGCTCGGGTCTGGAAAAGACCGTTCGCATCAGCATCCAGTATTTCCCAAAAGAAAAAAAGAAATTTTGAATCATTTGCCTGAAAAATTCAGTCGCTAAGGTACTTTTTTATCCCTGTATCAACAGAAAACCAAGCTTGCATGTCTTTAAAAAATAAAAAAACCAAGCTTAAAAACTCAATTTCGCAAAACGGTAAAGCCGATTTCGTTCTCCATAGATCACCATTTCCCGACTTCCGGTTTGTTTACACATTTTTGGTCGACTTATTACATTGGTCTCACTGTTAGCCTGTAAAGGATAAATCTTTAATTCACCTTCAATAGATACATCTGCCAAAGCAATAACAGATCGCCCTGTCCCAAAGTTGTGTAGCTCATTTGGGCTGCGATCCCCCTCAAAATTTCTCGGGTTATCATTGAAAACAAAATAAAGATGATCCCGAACGACTGCCATCGAATAAGAGGAGTAATACCCCCCATCCTCACTGGTAACCTGGCGTTTCGGTATCCGTGTAGCCCACTCAATTGTTCCTTGCGGACTGATATTTACAACCACCATGTCATTATAATAATAAAAGACTCGGGTGTTCGTCATACCCCTGTAATCATAATTGACAACTGTGCGTGTATAGAATTGTTCAGCAACCAGGATCGCCCCTCCATCCGAGCGAAGTATTAAATGATCCAGTCCATATTGATATAACGAAAGTTTTTCATCCGGAGAACGGCTGGCTTTTTCTGCTTTTCGATCGGACAGAAATTCAGTCAAAAATTCAAAATCAAAGGGCTCTATATCCGACTGAATTACATCATAGTTTTCAGCATCCAGTCGAAAATAACAAACCCCCTTAATCGAGTACGTATCCTTTAGAGAGTAAAAACCGGCACAGATTACATCGCCATTCCGATTGACTCGAAAAGTGAGGTCTGTAATAAAATAATCCCCCGGATCGATCTCCACTTGCCGGGCTGTTTGCTCTCCCTGCTCGTAAACCAGCATGATGTATTCATAAGTAGGCTTACCGTCTCGCCGCACCCTGGAGCCGTCTTTAAATAACACACCCAATAGATACACATCGCCATTTTCATTAACCCGATACTCCTCTACCGAAAAGGCATCATCGCGGTAAGGCATCTGTACTTCCCGGGTCCAGATCAGATTTAAAGCATCATCGAAAACCCGCAGATGAAAACGTTCAGGTTCTTGCCGCTTTTGCGGAAGTTGATTATAAATTAACACCTTGGTACTATCCGGAGAAAAACGAAAATCAAAGCCCCGATCCAGTTCTTTCCCTTTTCCGGGTGATTCAGCAATTTTTGTTAAATCTTTGGAAGGAACGAGTCGGTTGGGATCAATCTGTTGTACAAATAGATACCTGTTTTCGTGTGCCTGATTATAAAAGGACGTAAAGAAAAAGAAGGCGTCATTTAGGTGAAATACGGTTTCAAAATCACGCATTTTCCCTTTATGCTTTAGACTGATTTCCTGTGAGCGCTCCAGATTAAAATCTTCATTAAAGCGTTCCAGATAGATCGCATTCGCCTGAGATAGCATCCCATTCCGCTTTTCGCGAACAGCATAAATGCCGTTAGTACCTGTATGAATTACTTGAGACAGGTAGCTGCTGCCTGGTTCTTTAAACTCCTTGCCCCACTTTAATTTGGCGGGCACGTCGCTTGATTGAGCTACCACAAACAAGGGTAGTCCCAAAAGCAAAAACATTGAAAATAGTTTCATATTTATTACACTAGGTTCAGGAACGAATCTCCCTGTATTTCTGGGCATTGGATGGATCCAACTTAGACATGATCTGCACCACCCGGTTTTTTTCCTGGACGGTACCCAATTTAAAGATTTCGACTACCTCCCCACCTTTGGCATTTGTAAACATCTGAATGATCATTGCATTCGGATAAACCTGGTTTACGCCATTGAGTTCTTCCAAAGCCTGTAACATGATCTTTCGGCCGGATTCAACATCTGTGGCCATTAAATCCAGTGCCTGCCGGTGGTAATCATACATAGCCTGCCGGTATGGCCGCACTCTCGGACTCAGAATATTCTCAATAACCCAATAGCGATTCCGGTTGCCATCAATAGATCTCCATCCGGGATTGCCTGCCTGCACAGAGGAAGGCACATTATTTAGCACGTCTTGCGCTATTTGAAAATACGGCTGTCCGCCGAAAGGCGAAAAAGAATCTCCATCCAGCCCTAAAATGATATAAGCATAAAAGGATAATACCTGTGACAGATTATCCTTAAATCCGTTTTGTGCAAATTCCAATGGTTGAAATTGCTCATAGGTAAAGGTTACATCCCGGTCGATATGGGTGATCAGTGCCGACTCATAGGTACTTCCGTAAACAGGGCGAACAGCCTGAATCGCCAAATCTGCCTTAAAGACATTTGCGGAGTATTCTTCAGAGATGGTCATGGTGATACTCACTTTGATCCGTTCTTCCGGTTCATAGGTATCGTTTGTCCAAACCTGATTGTTCATAAACTGAACGATAGATGCTTCCAGGGTTTGAAAAACCTTTGGATCTGTCAGGGAGAGGTTTGGCGTGTTCACAGAAACAGTAGCAATCATTTCTTGTGCAGAAATACTGGTGCTCAGTCCTGCAAACAGGCAATATAAAAGGATAAATCTTTTCATTGTCTTCATTCGTCTAGGTCAGGTAATAATGCAGCACGCTGTCTAAAATATCTTCGGCAACAGCTGCCTTGGATTTTAACTCAAAATCGGCTGTCTTATTGTTTTCCCGGTGCAGGATCCTTATCCTATTTGTGTCATGATTGAATCCGGCGCCCGGATCGCGGAGTGAATTGAGCACGATCATGTCCAGATTCTTTCGCTCCAGCTTCGCCCGTGCATGGGCCTCTTCGTTTTGGGTTTCCAGGGCGAAACCGACAAGAATTTGTCCGGCTTTTTTCATTTTGCCAAGTGTGGCGGCAATGTCCGGGTTCTGGACCAATTCCAATTGTAAGGCATTTCCGCTCTTTTTTATTTTTTCGGAAGCCTGGTCTTTTGGACGGTAATCTGCGACAGCTGCTGCAAGTATAGCAAGATCAATATTTTCAAAGCCTTCGCAGGAAGCGTTAAACATTTCCCGGGCAGTTTGCACCCGCACTACCTCAATATTAGGATGTGAGACAGTTAAAGATGTAGGGCCTAGGACCAGACGAACCATAGCACCTCTGCGCGCTGCGGATATGGCCAAAGCAATCCCCATTTTACCGGAGGAGCGATTACCAATAAAGCGAACAGGGTCAATCGGCTCAAAGGTAGGTCCGGCGGTAATTAGTACTTTTTTGCCCACAAGGTCTTGCTGTTGGCCAAAAAAGGATTCCAACCGGGTAAGGATCTCTTCCGGTTCGGCCATACGGCCTTCGCCGATTAAACCACTTGCCAACTCTCCATAACCGACTTCCAGAAAGTGATTTCCAGCTCCCTCCAACAGCGCCACATTACGGCGGGTAGCCGGATGTTTCCACATATCCAGGTCCATGGCCGGTGCGATAAACACCGGACAACGAGCAGACAGATAACTGGCTACCAGCATATTATCTGATTGTCCGGAAGCAAGTTTTGAAAGGGTATTGGCAGTAACCGGAGCCAGCACAAGTGCATCTGCCCACAGCCCGATTTCGACATGGTTATTCCAGCCCTCTGCGCCGATTACATCAGTATAGACAGGGCGTTTGGAGAGGGTGGAAAGCGTAAGAGGGCTAATAAACGACATTGCCGAAGGGGTCATCAAGACCTGCACTTCGGCATTGTGTTTTATCAATAGTCTGGTAAGGAATGCGGCCTTATAAGCGGCAATGCTGCCACTAATTCCCAGAAGAATTTTTTTTCCGGCCAACTGGCTCATAAGATACCTCTAATTAAAGCGGTTTCTTTTCCGTAGTGTAATGGTGGTGAATTTCACCTTTCTGGTATTCATCCAACGCAATGATTACCGGGTTAGGAAGGCGCTCGTAGAATTTAGAGATCTCAATTTGCTCCTTATTCTCGGTTATTTCCTCAATAGTATCAGTAGTGGTCGCAAACTCTTCCAGTTTTTGGTGGAGTTCGTGCTTTAGATCAACAGAAAGTTGGCGCGCACGTTTTGTGATTATCACAAGCGTTTCATACACATTATCTGTTTGGCTAACCAGTTCGACCATATCGCGGGCCTGAACGTTAGGATCTAGTCCCTGTACCTTGTTCTTGATATCCGACATCTTGTAGGTCTTTAATCTTTTTTTCAGAATTTTCTAAAAACGCTTCTACATCATCGCGGTATTGGCTTTCACCGTATTTGCGAAGAAAATCTGAAGCATATTTTCGGGCCGAATTAAATCGATCCAATCGTTTTTCCAGGATACTGTTATCTGCAAGCAGGTATGCGGATCTAACGATCATGAATCGCACCTCTTCTCCGTTATCTGTATCCGGAAAGTCTTTTAACATATTTTCAAACGACAAAGTTGCCGATTGGTATTGTCTGAGGTTGAAATAAAGCTTTCCGGTTTCGTATGCTTTCTCTTCCAACTTTCTCCGCAACTCATCAATCAGGGTATTACATACACCAATTCGATCACTATCCGGGTACGTATTCACAAATAGCTGGAACCCTTCTATTGCGTTTTCAGAATAGGTCTGATCCAGCCGAAAACTCGGCGACAACTGATAATTGGAGTAGGCAGACATGAAGTCCGCATCTTCACGCAATTCACTGGTCGGAAACGTATTCGAGAAGTTCTTAAAATAATAAGACGCCAGAATAAATTTCTCCTGCTCGTAATAGGTATTGGCATATTTGAAATATACTTCCTCCAATTCCGGACGACCACGAAAAGCAGGAATCACAAGTTCCAACAAAGTTTGGGACTTGAGATAATCTCCTTCCTCATAATATTTTAGCGCTTCCTGATAGATCACGTCCGGATCACCACTGGATCGTATGCGTTCAAATTCAGATTTGCAGGAACTTCCTCCTACAAGTAGCAGACCAATTATTAGCCAATTATTGAATACCCTACATTTCATAAGCCTGCAAAATTACGATTTTTATTTGAAGTTGATCTATTTCATTTCCATACAGCCCAAGAGAAAGAGTACAAAACTGCATGGGTTTGGTTGTATGCGATCGGAATTGAGCATAAAAAAAGCTGCCTGGCCAAAAACCAGACAGCTTTCCAAGATTCGTTTCACAATCTTTCTTAGCGAATCACTACTTTTTCAGTAGCAAATTTGCCTTCTGCGTTTTGGAAGGTAATGAAGTACATACCTGCACTCAGGTCGCCTCTTTCCAATTCATACTGTGTACCGTTAAAACCAGTTACCTGGCGAACAGTCTGACCAGCAAGAGTTGAAAGTGTAATAGTAAACACTTCAGCATTTGCATTGTCAATGTTAATCACTGCTCTTTCAGTAAAAGGATTTGGTGCAACAAAGATCGCATTAGTCAATTTCAGATCATGAACAGATACAAGACAAGCTTCGGTAATGTCTGCTACCGGGATAGCGAAATCCAGACATGCTGTACCAGTACCATCATCCATTTTACCTTCTGCATCCCAAGGAGCACCTGCATTTGCAGGACCTTGATTGAAAACAAAGTTGTACTCTGTTGGAGCAACACCATAATAAGTTGTAGGATCAGTAAGTGTTACGGTGAAGATATCACTTCCGTCATTTACTCCGTTTACAGCTGTTGCGGCATCCCAATCAACTACATTTGACCAGCCATTGACACCACTGTGGAATCCAATGTTTGCTAAGCCTGCCAGGCTTCCCGGAGAAGCTGGACAGTTTTGGCTGTAATCAAAAGTAATCTGTACGCCACCATCAGGTAAATTACAGGCAGAAACAACTTCCTGCTGTGCTTGAGCAAAGGTACCCAGGCATAAAAAAAACGCAATTGTGTAAATAGCTTTCATCATCAAAACAAATTAGGTTTACAATAAAATAAGTGTATAATAATACGTGATGCTAAGATAGCAAAAGTGTTTGGCATACACTTTCTAACAACACACTTTAATGCAATCAATCCGACATTGCTTAGGCGAAACTTTTGCTTTTGATTTGGCAAAAAAGTACTGCTACTCCAATATTTGAATATTTTAGCATTGTTAAAAGCATCGTACATGCAGGCCGACATTCAACATGACCGACTGGAGAAATTCCGAATATTCTACAATCATACGATTCAGCCGGAGCTTATGCGTCTGGAAGGTCGGCGGCTACGCCTGTTATTCCTGTTTTTAATATCTATTCTGATATTCCTGGGGGTGTTTATCCTCCAACTTCTCTTAAACCAGTTTGCCCTTTCACTTTTCCTGCTCATCCCCACTATACTATACAGTAGTTTTCTCCTGTATCGGATTCAAAAATTTCGGATCACCTTTAAACCGCATATCGTCAACTTAATCCTTGATTTTATTGATGACGGGATCAACTATGGCCGCCTGGAATACGACCCTAAAAAAACCATCTCCAAGTCCCGTTTTTTGGAAAGCAATATTTTTGTAACGAATCCGAAAGTGTATCAGGGAGAAGATTACATAAAGGGTTCTATTGGAGAGGCTAAATTTGAGCTGTGCGAGTTAAATGTGCGGGAGTTCTCCAGAGTCCGAGACCGTCTAAACTACGTATTCAGAGGCGTGTACCTCTGTGCGGAGTTTAACGAATCCACAAGAGGGGAAATATTGGTTTTGCCCCGGGAGTTCAGGCAATACCTCACCAGGTCTATGAAGGCCATCTCGCTAAAACGTGCTGTACCTATTGACGGCTTCATGCGGAACAAGGAATTCCGGGAGCTTTTCATGACTTTTGCCACCGAAAATGCCTCTTTCCGGGATATGCTTTCTGAACCCACCCAAGCTGCCCTGGTCAACTACCGCAAAAGCACAAATAAGGAAATTTACCTGTCGTTTATCAACAAAAAAGGATACATCGCCATAACCGAACCCAAAGATATACTTGAGCCTTACCTTTTCCGTTCCAATATAAGTTTTGAACTTGTTCGGGAATTTTTTGAGGATCTAAATATGTTATTCCGAATAGTTGAAGACATTGACACCACACGATAGACAACCCAATCTGACAATTGATCTCTTTCTTGAAAAAGGGTCGTATTTTTATTTTTAATTTGTGGTACCCACCCAGTCTAATTGAAATCACCAACAGATGAATCGAATACTATTTTTCGGCGTAAGCCTGTTTTTTCTAACGCTTTCTCTGCCACTTTTTGGGCAGGACAGCCCCGCTGCTCCTATCAACGAATCTTCCCTACTCTGGGAGATCAGCGGCAATGACCTGCAAACACCTTCTTACCTGTATGGCACCATTCACATGATCGGTAAAGAAGATTTCTTTTTGACCGATGATACCAAAACAGCATTTAGTGCCTGCAAACGTGTCACTTTTGAGATCGACCTGGCAGAAATGACAGGTTTGTTTTCTCAAATTTCACTCATGATGCAAATGTTTATGGATGATGGCCTTCGTCTTAGTGATTTGCTTACCGAGGAGGAATACCAGGTTGTATCGGATCATTTTGACGAGCAGGGACTCCCGATGTTTATGTTGGATCGCATTAAGCCGCTTTTTCTTTCGGCTGTAGCCGACATGGACATGGGCACCATGGAGCCCGGTAATGCAGATAGCGAAATGATCTCCTATGAATTTGAGTTTTATGACATGGCCAAATCCAGAAAGATGGAAACTGCCGGGTTAGAGACTGCCGAGTATCAAATCAGTTTATTTGATAGTATCCCCTACTCTGTCCAGGCACATATGCTTTTGGAGTCGATTCAGGCCGCGCCTGCTGAAGGCGGTGTCGATGAGATGCAAATGTTAGTGGATCTATACAAATCACAGGATATTGAGTCTATGCAGCATGCTTTCAGTAGCTCAGATTCTGAATATGCCCCCTACGAAGAACTACTTCTGATCAATCGAAATCTCAATTGGATTCCGATAATGGGCAAAATGATGGCAGAAAAACCGACATTTTTTGCTGTTGGAGCCGGGCACCTCGGAGGCGAACAGGGGGTTGTCAACCTGCTTCGGCAAAAAGGATATACGCTGCGGCCTATTAATTCCAAAAAACCCTAAAATGGCTTTAATCCGTCAACTTAAAGGTATTCACCCAAAATACGGCAATGGCTGCTTTTTTGCAGAAAATTCGACTATAATCGGCGATGTGGTTATGGGCGATGAATGCAGCGTCTGGTATCAGGCTGTTATCCGGGGAGATGTGCATTCCATTCGAATGGGCAACCGGGTAAATGTGCAGGATGGTGCGATCATCCACTGTACTTATGAGCAGGCATCTACTCAAATTGGAAATAACGTTTCCATCGGGCACCGGGCAATCGTACATGGCTGTACCATCGAAGATAATGTACTGATCGGCATGGGTGCTATCATCATGGATCACGCCCATGTTTCCGAGCAGGTGCTCATCGCAGCCGGTGCCGTGGTATTGGAAAACAGTAAACTGGAAACCGGCTACATCTACGCGGGGGTTCCGGCAAAAAAGGTGAAGGCTATCGCCCCCGAGCAGCTTAAAGGAATGATCGAACGGATTGCTTCCAACTATGTGATGTATGCAAGTTGGTATGAATAAACTTTCTTAAATATGCCCAAGTACTTTGGGATAAGCCAAATAATATTTTTTAATCAGGCCTGATGTTAGTCCGAAGTCTGAAATTTCAGACATCGGAGAAATTCGTCCATCTTTATATACAATCTTTATTTCCTCTTTGGATGTATTATAGGTGCTGTTTGTTTCACTTCCTGTAATTAATAGCCATTGTGCTTCTTCCTGGCTCAGTCCAAACTCCTGCATTATTCCGTCTATAACCCGAGCCTCCCGCCGGGGCTCAATCGGTGTATTTTGAAACCGCAGACGAAAGAGTTTGCGATCCAGAATACTTGATGCCAGAAAAACCAGTAGTTTATCCGAACATTCCCGAAATACCTTGAGGGCACTTACGATGTCATTATCGTCCAGTTTGGCAAAATGCTCCAGCATTTTTTTACGGCCGTTCAGGAAATCTTCCGGTTTAAAATTGCCATATAGAAAAAAAGCGAGGCTGGCCGGAACGGCAAATTGCGTCCCCTTTTGTGCCAGGTGTTTGGCACGACGCAATGCCCGGAGCATCATTTCCTCTACCGATAGTACCGTTTTATGGAGATAAACCTGCCAATACATTAGCCGCCGAGCCATTAAAAACTTTTCGATCGAATAGATACCTTTTTCTTCTACGACCAATTCGCCAGTTCGGACATCCAGCATCTTGATAATGCGGTCATACCCGACTACACCTTCATAAACGCCTGTAAAAAAACTATCCCTGTTTAAATAATCCATCCGATCCATATCTAACTGGCCGGAGATCAATTGAAACAGAAATGGTTTGTGGTATTCATTTTTAAAAATTTGAATCGTAAGATCCAGCTTCCCGCCAAATTGCTCATTTAACTCCTCCATGAATCGCATAGAGATTACCTCGTGGGAAACATCAATCAAGGTGTTTTCCAGTGTATGCGAAAATGGTCCGTGTCCGATATCATGCAATAAGATAGCAGCCTGGGCAGCCTGACATTCTTCGTCCGTAATTACAACTCCTTTTGACCGCAATACAGAGATCGCTTCGGTCATCAAATGCATGGCTCCAAGCGCATGACTAAATCTGGTATGCAGCGCCCCCGGATAAACGTAATGTGTCAAACTAACCTGTTTGATCCGCCGAAGTCGCTGAAAATAAGGGTGTTCTATGATATCAAACAAAACGCCATAAGGAACACTCACAAATCCGTAAACGGGATCATTAAAGATTTTCATTTTGTGCATATAATTCTCAGAAACCGTTTTAGCAATTGAAAACCTATATCTTTAGGAATAAACCAAACGTTGATCCTGAAATCAAGTTGGTGAAAAATATAATATTCCGGGCTTTTAATCCAAAAGGACCGAAGAGTAGTAGCTGGCCGAAAATAAACCAGGATCGATGGGCGTTCACCTATTCGTAATCCGGAACACCCGGTTTAGAGCTATAATTTCCTAAGTAAAGGTATATATTTCCGGTTTATCCGGAAAGG
>JAGQWR010000057.1 GCA_020437105.1 Saprospiraceae bacterium | reverse complement strand
CCGCAATAGACCCAAGCCGAAGGCAATAGACCCACCGGCGAAGCCGAATAGACAAAAAGGGCTAAAAGCCCTAATCAACCCAAGTTCGCTCCGCTCAGGTTTAACGCGTTTGAATCGTTTAAAACGTTTAAAGCGTTACATCCGTTGATTCGTAACAGATGAATTTTATAGCCCCTCGACCAGGCCAGCATAATTTTGAATGCTGAATTTTGGATGCTGAATGGAGAACTTCCAAAGGAGAAAATCCGCAATAGACCCAAGCCGAAGGCAATAGACCCACCGGCGAAGCCGAATAGACAAAAAGGGCTAAAAGCCCTAATCGACCCAAGTTCGCTTCGCGAAGGTTTAAACCGTTTGAATCGTTTAAAACGTTTAAAGCGTTACATCCGTTGATTCGTCACAGACGAATTTTATAGACTCTCGACCTTAGACCCTCGACAGGGCGCAGCCCTCACATATAGACCGGGCGCAGCCCCTAGACCGCAAAGCCCTCAGGCAAGCTAGACCAGGCCAAAGGCCCTAGACCCTCAACCATTTAATTCCAGCACCTTATTAAGCGTTCTCTCCAAATTCTCATAATCGGTATAACCTCGGGCAATGAGGTAATACGTGTTATTCAAAAAAACAAAAACAGCCGGAAAGCCCTGTACCTGTAACTGGCGGGAGAAATGAAAATCCTGTTTGGCCAGATCCTCTGTTTCCGGATCTTTCATACATTCCAGAAAAGTCTGTGGATCGACTCCGGTAGTCTGTGCATAGGGAACATAAGCTTCCGGATCATTCGGATTTATACCATCGTAGTAAATGGCTTTTTGAATAGCTCCGGAAAACCGAAACGCTTCTGCTGGCGCATGTTTCTTTATTGTTGCCAGCGCTCTGGAAGGCGGTAAACTGCTAAAATAGGTACGCCCGTCGTCCAGCACATCATTCAGAAACGCCTCTCCAAAGACCACGCCTGTGCGTTCCTCTACTTGTCTGTACGCATCCTGAATATAGGGGGCAACTTCGCCAATAGGCCCTTCCCGATCTCCGATTACCATCCCGCCGGATATGACTTCAAAATCCAGTTTTTCGTGGTAGTTGTCAAATAACTTCCCGATTGTAGCACTAAATCCATAACACCATCCACAAAGAGGATCGTAAACATAGGTGAGATTAGGACGCATTTTCACTTTTTTTTCTAAAAACAAGCTAAATGTGAAAAAGATTAAAACAAAAATAGAAGTATTACTATTACATTAACTTGTAATGCTATAATATTGTGCTTCAATTTAAAAAACATGACAGATCAGATTACAGCGGTTCAACGATTCTGGAAATTATTAAAGCCTGATCGGAAAGAGATCAGCCAGGTATATATCTATGCCATTTTCACAGGATTACTAAACCTTAGCCTACCATTGGGCATCTCTGCCATCATAAACCTGATCATGATGGGACAGGTTTCTACCTCCTGGGTTATATTGGTTATTTTCGTGATGATCGGTATTGCCGGAACAGGAATTCTGCAGATCATGCAACTTCGAATAAGCGAAAACATTGAACAGCGCATATTCACCCGGGCTTCTTTTGAATTTATTTACCGGATTCCCCGTATTCGACTGGAAGAGCTGTACAAGCACTATGCACCGGAACTGATGAATCGGTTCTTTGACACGCTCAACATCCAAAAGGGTCTGGCTAAATTGCTAATCGAACTCCCTGCCTCGCTCCTGCAGATTTTATTTGGCTTAATTCTGCTTTCGATTTACAATCCCTTTTTTATTCTGTTTAGCCTGATTCTCCTCTTGCTCGTAACAGGCATTTTCTGGTTCACCGGAAAAAAAGGATTGGACACAAGCCTAAAAGAATCTAAATACAAATATCAGGTTGCCCATTGGCTGGAAGAAGTAGCCCGGGCGAACCAAACATTTAAACTGGCCGGAAAAACAGACCTCCACTTACAAAAAGTAGATACCCATGTAACAAATTATCTGCACGCCCGCGAATCACACTTTAAAGTTCTGGTCGGCCAATATAAATGGATGGTTGCCTTTAAAGTCTTCGTGGCAACCGGACTGTTGGTACTCGGTGGTTTATTGGTGATTAATCAACAAATGAATATCGGTCAGTTTGTAGCGGCAGAAATCATCGTACTCCTCGTGCTCAGCTCCGTCGAGAAACTCATTTTAAGTCTGAAAACCATTTATGATGTACTGACTGCCCTGGAGAAAATGGGACAACTCACTGATATGGAGCTGGAGCGAGACAGTGGCAACGAGATTGGTCCACAACAAAATGACCGCGGAATGGCCCTGGAGTTAATTGATGTTCAGTTTAATTATCCGGATATGGAAAGACCCATTCTGGACCAATTGAATCTTTCAGTAAAACCCGGTGAACGCATCGCTTTAACCGGAGAAAACGGTTCCGGAAAATCAACTTTGTTGCATATTCTGGCCGGTTTGTACTCCATTAAGGGCGGCAATATTTTGTATGACGGAGATCCCATTGGCAGTCTGGACTATAACGGACTCCGTGCTGTCATTGGTGCTTATCTGGCTGAAGACGTCTTATTTGAAGGCACACTCCTGGAAAACATCGGAATCGGCCGAGAGAAAGCAACAATGGAAAACATCCGGTGGGCTATAAAAAATGTTGGCCTCGAACCATTTATCAAGCGCCTTCCGGAAGGCATTTATACAACGCTTGACCCGGATGGCAAAAAACTCCCCGGCAGTATTATTCGCAAAATCCTGATGGCGCGCAGTATTGCAGATAAGCCTCGACTGCTGCTGCTCGAAGATCCGTTGGAACATGAAGAATCAGCTGAAAGCAAACGGATAATAGATTTCCTTACGGATCCGAAAAACCCGTGGACACTGGTCGCTATTTCAACAAATCCGCTATTCCAGGCTGCTTGTACGAGCATAATTGAAGTCGAAAAAGGAAAAGTCCTTCCGGCTTAAATCAAAAATTGAATCCATGCTAAATATATCCAACAACTCCGTAAGCAAGGCTATAAGCCCTGAAAGATTTAATTCATTTCAGATAGTCATGTCCAGACGAAAAGGTAAAATTATGATCCGTTTTTTATTGCTATCCACCGCCATAATGCTGATCGCACTTTTTTTGCCCTGGACGCAAAATATACGTACAGCAGGAAAAGTAACTACCCTGACTCCCGGCCAACGCCCCCAAACGATCCAATCTATCATCGACGGACGAATTGAAAATTGGTATGTCCGGGAAGGTGACTTTGTGGAAGCAGGTGATACCATCCTGTTTATTTCAGAAATCAAGGAGGAATACTTTGATCCGGATTTGTTAGCCCGGGTGCAAGAACAAAAAGAGGCCAAAGAACAAGCCGCCGGATCCTATTCCGGGAAGGCAGATGCACTTAGCCGACAACGCGCAGCCTTGCAGGAAAGCCAGGTGTTAAAGCTTCAACAGGCACAAAACAAACTGGAACAAAGTCGCTATAAATTTAGCAGCGACAGCATTGATCTGCTTGCTGCTGAACTCAACTTTGAAATTGCCCAAGAGCAATTAAATCGAATGGAAGCACTCTTTGACCAAGGGCTGAAATCGCAAACCCAATTGGAGGAAAGACGTATGAAGAGGCAGGAAGCACAGGCAAAATTAAATGCCCAGCAAAACAAACTGTCTGCCAGTCAAAACGAAATGAACATTGCCCGAATTGAAATTAACAACCTTCAGGCTGAATTTGCGGATAAAACAGCCAAAATTGAATCCGAGCGATTTAGTGCGCTTTCCAGCGAATTTGATGCCAGAGGCAGCATTGCAAAACTCGAAAATCAATATGCTAATTATGATTTTCGAAATCAACTTTACTACATCACAGCGCCACAAAGTGGATACATCACCCAGACCATAAAATCGGGCATCGGGGAAACCATTAAACAAGGAGAAGCCCTCCTGAGTATCATGCCCGAAACCTACGATTTAGCGATTTCAACGTATATCAAGCCGATGGACCTCCCGCTCATTACAATCGGTCAAAAAGTACGGATACTTTTTGACGGCTGGCCGGCTGTGGTATTTGCCGGGTGGCCAAATGCATCCACCGGTACCTTTGGAGGAAAAGTGGTTGCAGTTGACAATTTTGCCGATGCCAATGGCATGTTTCGGGTGCTGATTGCTCCCGACCCGGAGGAGAGACCCTGGCCGGAAGCCATTCGGGTAGGGACAGGTAGTCGCACTATGGCACTTTTAAATAATGTGCCTATCTGGTATGAACTCTGGAGACAAATCAACGGCTTCCCGCCAGACTTCTACGCAAAGTCCGAATACCTGGAAAAAGATCCCAAACCCCGAAAACCCAAATACAAATAAAGAACTTGATCCATGAATATCCTTCGATCCCTGTTACTATTATTGGTGATTCCAATTTCCGGTTTTGGTCAAGCACCCGATTCAATCGTACTTAGCCCGGATCAATTTATGGAGCTGGTGCGGCAATACCATCCGATTAGCATCCAGGCCGACTTACAATTAAAAAAAGGCCAGGCAGTACTCCTTCAGGCCAAAGGCAACTTTGATCCGAAAATCAGTACCGACATCCAACAGAAATACTTTGATGACAAGCAATACTATAGCCTCATAGATGCAGGAATTAAAATCCCGACCTGGCCCGGGATCGATATAAAGGCGGGTTTCAGTCAAAGCGATGGTTCCTTTCTCAATCCGGAAAACAGCCTTCCTTCCAATGGCTTGGTGTATGGAGGCATTAGCATTCCTGTCGGACAAGGCCTCTTAATGGATGCACGCCGCGCCGCACTCCAGCAAGCAAAAATCTATCAGGAAGCTACCGCTGCCGAGCGCCAGTTAATGCTCAATAAACTTTTTTACGAAGCTGGATACGCTTATTGGAACTGGTTTGTGGCATTCCACCAGTTGGACATCCATACCACCGCACTCCGGCTGGCCGAAGACCGGCTGCAGGCGGTCAAAGAATACGCAATATATGGCGACCGCCCTTTTATCGATACTCTTGAAGCAGGCATTCAGGTCCAAAACCGGCAAATCGATTTTCAGAACGCCCGGCTGGAAATGCAACAAAAAAAACTCGAATTGGAAAACTTCCTTTGGATCAGCGACATCCCGCTCACACTGGAAGAAACAACCACTCCAATAAGCCGGAAAGAGTTAGATCAAATTGATTTCCTGACTGACCTGGCTGCAGTAGTCCCCGACTCCATTATCCTAAATCACCCCTATCTGGAAGTCGCAAAATTGGAGATCGAGCAACAAGAGGTTGAGCTACGCTGGAAAAAGGAACAACTGAAGCCGATTCTGAATATCCAGTATCAACCACTACTCGAGGTGGTATCCGGTACAGAAACAGCAGCCTTTAATCCGGCAAATTATAAATGGGGCCTGGAATTCAGCATGCCGGTTTTTCTTCGGAAAGAGCGGGGCGCTATCGCACTTAGCGAACTAAAAATCCAGGAATCCACTCAAAAATTGCGTTATCAAAACCAACTGCTTGCCAACAGTGCACTGGCTGCTAAACAAAGCTGGCTGAACCTTCAGGATCAGCAGTACCTTTATGAAAGAAATGCCCGGGATTACGGCCTTTTATTGGAAGGAGAACGTGCACTTTTCCAGCAAGGAGAAAGTTCACTCTTTCTGGTTAATAATCGGGAATCCAAATGGATTTCCGCTCAAATTAAACTGCTGGAAACTTATGGAAAGGTTCAACAAGCTATTATCAGCTACCAATATGCGTTGGGAACCTTAAACTAAGAAAATTATTTTTTTCCTGACAAACTCTATGAGTGATTCGTTGTTAAAAAATAAGCTTATATATTGAGTACCGAATCCGGATAGGCCAATTCAAATCATAAATCGAAACAAACTACCACAGCATGTCACAAAGAGAATATACCAACGGAGAATTAACAGTGGTCTGGAAATCAGAAAAATGTATTCACTCTGCCAACTGTGTTAAAGGTTTACCGAATGTTTTTAATCCGGAAAAAAAGCCCTGGATCAATGTAACTGCTGCTACAACTTCGGAATTAATGGACCAGGTTAATAAATGTCCGTCGGGTGCTTTAAGCTACTACCTAAATACAGTAGGCGAACCAAAAGCCGGGGAAACACCTGAAACCCCCGAAACACGTGCCCAGGTTGTTCCAAATGGTCCGCTAATCATCCATGGCCATATTCAGGTGACACATGCAGACGGACGGGAAGAAACAAAGGGTGTCAAAACCTCTTTTTGCCGCTGTGGTGATTCTTCCAACAAACCGTTCTGTGATGGCACCCATCGTAAAAATGAATTCCGCGGTTAATGGAGGCTCAAACTAATTGGGAAGAAATCCCCTTGCTTGATAACCGGGATAAAAAACAATTTGAACTCCGTACTGATAAGCACCTCATCCGAATTGAATACATCCTGGCAGGGCCCCGTATGTTCTTAACCCATACTGAAGTCCCACGTGAACTCGAGGGACAGGGATTGGGAAGTATAATCATCAGGCGGGTGCTCGATGAGATTCGGGAACGAAAACTAAAGCTGGTTCCGCTTTGTCCCTTTGTTGCAGCTTTCCTTCAAAAAAACGAAGCCTATCTGGATTTGCTGGCTGAAGGGTATCACGTTTAATGCCTTAAATCAAAAAAAACGACCGCTTTCTAATAAAAAACTACCGCTTTCTTGCACAGAACCCCCTTTGTGTATATATTTAGGTGTCTTATCAGAAACACTTATTGGTAGTATATCCATTCTGGCACGCTTTTTTTGCGAACAGGTTCGTTACGTTCGACTACAAAGCAAGTCTAAAGCACATACGATTGGAAAACACCTAAACTATGAGAGTGCGCTATTTGATAAGCGTTCTGTTATTTTGCCAAACCCTAATTTCCTTTTCTCAGCCTTTCGGCGAAGTGGAAGTTTTTCCTTTTGGGATGGTAGCAGCAGGTACAGGCTCCCTGGAATTTTCAAATGGGTTTGACCTGGCTGATCTGGATGAAGACGGCGATTTAGATCTCTTTTTATATTTTCAGGATGGTGGACAGCTTTTTTTTTATGAAAACACCCCCACAAACGGCCATCCACAATTTGGAACTTCTGTCATCAACCCTTTCAGTATAGAAGTCCCGGAAACCGATTTTTTAACTTTTCACAGTTTTGTCCTCGAAGACATTGACGGTGATCAGGATATTGATATTCTGATGGGTGATCTGCTCCGCCCTTTTGTGCTGATCGAAAATATCGGCACCCCCAAAACACCAAATTTTGCAGCGCCCGTTTCAAATGATTTCTTTCTGGAAGACTGTTCGCTCCGCCCCCACAGTTTTGGCGACATCGACTCTGATGGCGATCTTGATGTACTCACTACTGTTTTTCTGGGTAGTGGGGAATCCAAAATCTGTCTTGTAGAGAATGAGGGATCTGCTCAAAACCCGGATTTCCTGTTGCCCGGAGACATGGATCAACTTGGCCAGGGCCACTTAAATCTGGGCAATGGCGATTTTGCCGATTTTGACCATGACGGCGATGCCGATTACCTGCAAGCCGAAGTGGATGGCAACCTGACCTTTCACGAAAATATTTCTGCAGGCAATGAGATTAACTTCCTCCCGGAAATAATCAATCCGTGGGGCTTTGCCAAATCAGCCGAAAACAACAGTACTCCCCGACTGGTTGATCTTGATGCGGATGGCGATCTCGATTATTTCGAACTGGATCTTTTCAACGGCCAGTTGTACTACCGGGAAAACCTTCAGGTTCCCAGTGGCATTGCAGAACAGCCTGCCATTGTTTCTGCCTTTGAGCTGTTTCCGAATCCGGCCAGCCATTACCTCACCCTACGGGCATCACTCCATAAACCCAGCACTTTTGCCCAGGTCTTTATCCGGGATGTAAATGGTAGAATATGCCAATGGGTCAGTATTCAAAACCCGGCTCAAAACATAGAGCTGGAAATCGACCTGAATAAACTGACTCCTGCCACTTATATCCTGGAACTTCAGACCGAACAGGGTAGTTATTTAACCTCTCTTGTTAAATCCGATTAGACAAGTAAGTAGGCTTTCCTGTTAACTTCTTTTCGAAAAGCAATCATTTTTAAGGGATTTTTTAGAATGCGGACTATTTTTGCAAAAAATAAATCCCATATGAGAATGTTTAATCGCTTTGCCCTCCTATTCCTGCTAACAAGCCTCAGCCTTTGGTCCTGTACGCAATCCGAATCAGAAGAAACAGCCGAAACAGAGGAGACTGAAGAAGTCGCTAACCCTGTTGAAGCAGAAAAAATACCGGAAAAACCAATGGATGCAGTCACAGAAGTTGGCGACAGAGAATGTGCTCGATTACATGGATTTGGGAGATATACTTATATAAATTTCTGGGATGAATCTGCCTATATCACTATCGATGAAACAACGCTGACAGAGCATTATTCGGAAGAACATTTTTATCTGAAAGCAAACTTGAAATGGACTTCCGATTGCACTTATGAAGCGACCATTGAAACCCTCACCATCCCATATAGCACGATGGAAGTAGGAGATATCATGAAAGTAGAAATTCTTCAGACGCGTGGAGATACTGTATTCTTTAAATCGACCTATGGGGAGGATACTAATTATGTAGCCATGATCCGGGGAGCAGGAGCCCTCCGAGAATAGGAGCAACCCTCAAAAAGAAATCAGAATAATCTAAAAAACAAATTCTACCGGAAGTACCGGTAGAATTTGTTTTTTTAGAGCCATGAAACTTTGGAAAAAACTCAACCAGGACGAAATCCAGACCAGGATATTCGCGGCTTTAAAGCAAAATGTAAATTTTTACGAGGAAAACATCCTGGGCGTCCCCGGTTCCCATCTTGATGACCGCGTCTTTTATCAGGATGCGCCCTTCCTCCAAAATGCCCCCTACCTGTCAACCCTCATACACAATCCAAATCACATTGGTTGTCATACACTTGGAACCTCTGAATCTTTTTTTCATGGAACCCAACAAATTGAACAGGAATTAATCCGGGTCTGTGCGGAGGATATCCTGCACGGAGAAGAGAATAGCCACGACGGTTATGTGGCTTCCGGCGGAACAGAGGCTAATATGCAGGCCATCTGGATCTATCGCAATTTGTTCCTGGAGCAAGTACAGCTGAATGAGATCGCCATACTTGCTTCGGAGGATGCCCATTACTCAGTCCATAAAGCTTCCAATATTTTGCAGATTAGCGCCTATAAAATCGCCGTTGATCCAACTACCCGGGAGATCTTTCGCGAAAGCGTAGAAAAAACACTGCAACGCGCCCTGGCTGACGGAAAAAAACGATTTATCCTCTTTGCAAATATGATGACCACCATGTTTGGCTCGGTAGATGACCCGGACGTTTTGACGGCGCCTTTAGAAGCACTCGACCTTTCTTATTTTTTGCATGTGGATGGCGCTTACGGTGGATTTTTCTATCCGTTTGCCACCAAAAACTGCCGACTTGATTTCACCAATCCGAAGGTAACTTCTGTCACCTTGGATGCGCATAAAATGGTTCAGGCTCCTTACGGGACAGGCATTTTTCTGATTCGAAAAAACTTTATCCAGTATGCCAGTACCAGAGACGCCAGTTATGTGGAAGGCGAGGATTCGACTATTATCGGGAGTCGCTCGGGGGCGAATGCAATAGCGGTTTGGATGATCCTGATGAAAAACGGCCCCTATGGCTGGAAAGAAAAAATACTGACGCTCCTGAATCGAGCCAACTGGTTTACAGAAAAACTCGACGAATTGAACATTGCCTTTTACCGACATGCACAATCAAACATCATCACCATTCGCGAAAAGCATTTAAACAGCGACATTGCTCAACGTTATGGATTGGTACCGGATGACCATCACCAGCCCCAGTGGTACAAGGTGGTCATTATGGACCATGTGAGCATTGAAAAATTACTGCCTCTGGTGGCAGACCTTCAGGCTTTCGCCGAAAAGAAGCTGGTATGATCATCCACAAATTGATTCTGCAAAGTGCCAATATTAAGCGACTCCGGGAGTTTTATACGACGATCCTGGAACTGCCCCTACTCTCTGAAAGTACAGATCACATTTGTCTGCAAGTGGGGCAAAGTCAATTGGAATTCAGGTATAATCCGGATGCCCTCCCCTACCACTTTGCCTTCAACACGCCGCCTAACCTGGTGGAAGAAACCCACCAATGGCTGCGCAAACGGGTAGCCCTGCTCCTGTACGAAGGAAATGAGCGGATTGAATTTAGCAGCTGGCAGGCCAGTGCTTTTTATTTTTATGATCCGGACGGAAACATTGTCGAATTTATCGCACGCAGGCCCCTCCAGGCAGCACTTCCTGCGCCCTTTTCGGCCGAAAAGATTCTTCGCATCAGCGAAATTGGTGCGCCTGTGGATTCTATAGAAGCAACATTCAAAAAGCTACACGCTGATACCGGGGTCACCCAATTTTCCGGTAACTTTGAGCTGTTTTTTACAGCAGGGGATCCGGAAGGCCTGTTTATCCTCATTGATAAAAACAAGCGCTTATGGTTCCCAAATGGAGATCCGGCGCCTGCTGCTCCTTTCATCCTGCAGGCAGAAATTGATGGCACTGTTTATTTACTGAAATTTGAAGCTGGAGTTTTTAGTCGGATTGCGGAAACAGATTTATGAATTTGAAGTTGATTAATATACCATAAACTATGAAAAAAGTATTATTCATTTTTTTGATCGCACTTACAGGAATGCAGTGTGCAGAAAACAAGCCGGAGTCGGAATCTACGCATACGCCCGCGAAAATAGCTGAGGAACAGCCTGCACTTTCACATTCACCGGGTGGCCGATGGATACTCACAGAAATGACCGCTCCTGACAGACCAGGGGATACCGCTTTCCAATTACTCGCCGATATTGAAAATGGCGGAATCTGGAATTTTGACGAGGGCGGCCTGTTTTCCAAAAA
Source organism: Saprospiraceae bacterium (assembly GCA_020437105.1). Lineage (GTDB taxonomy): Bacteria > Bacteroidota > Bacteroidia > Chitinophagales > Saprospiraceae > JAAEZH01. Next base: position 45,056 of record JAGQWR010000057.1, on the reverse strand, counting down.
ATACAAAGGCGAACCAACTCCTGAAGTTGGCAGCTGGGAATTTAAGGAAGGACAAAATATCCTCCTCGTAAAAACACCTGCGCTGGATGGCGGGACGGATGAAATTCAATATCAAATTCGCGCCATTACGGAATCCAGAATGAAATTAGTTGAACTAAAAACCAATTTCCACCTCTCCCTGCATCGGTAGATCGAGTTGATTTAATTTTTAAAAGAAAGGAATTATGAGAATTAGTGGCTTCACGATGGCCAAGAATACCAGTAAGCTATACTATCCGATCAAGGAAGCCATCGAATCCATTCTTCCGATCTGCGATGAGTTTGTGGTAGCCCTCGGCGATTGTGATCCCGATGATCAGACTGAAGCATTGATAAAAAGTATTGGTTCGGATAAAATTCGGATTATCCATACGGTCTGGGATCTGGAGAAGTACCCGAGGGGGATGGAAAATGCGCATCAAACCGACATTGCCCGGGAGGCGTGTAGCGGTGACTGGTTGTTTTATTTACAGGCCGACGAGGTCGTTCATGAAAAATATCTGGATACCATCGTACAGGCTTGCCAGACTCACCTGGAGGACGAGGAGGTGGAAGGGTTCCTGTTTCGTTACAAACACTTCTTTGGCAACTACGCCCACTACAATGACCACCATGGCTGGTATCCTTACGAGATTCGGGTGGTACGAAATCATCCCGATATCCACTCATACATCTCTGCGCAGTCCTTTCGGAGAATACCTGATTTTGACGGCCTGAATTACAGGCAAAAGGAAAACACCTTTAAGCTTACCGTCAAAAAAATAGATGCGGAGATTTATCACTACGGCTGGGTTCGTCCGCCAAAACTGATGCAGGCAAAATCAAAATCGCTGGATGGTATTCACAAAGGCCGGGCAGCGATGGAAGAAGCCTATAAAGAAAAGGCGCCCGTCTTTGATTACGGAAACATGAACTGGTACAAGCGATTCAAAGGCACCCATCCTCGGGTCATGGCGCCCTTTATCGCACAGTATGACTGGGAAGACGAATTGCATTTTGAAAAAGATTACCAGATCAATCGGCCGCCGATGAAGCACGAAAAAATAAAGTACCGCGTTCTGACATGGATAGAACAACATCTATTTGGTGGCCGGCAATTGTTTGGTTATTCGAATTGGCGAATTAAGTAAGAACTTGTTCGGGAATTGCCTTTTTAGATCTTTAATGTTATGAAAACTTATTTTCTTCTTCTTTTCCTTTTTCTTCCGTTTTTAATTCTCGGTCAAAGTGATGAAGAGTGTGCTCGTTTATTAGACAAACCCCTGGCATTCGACATGGATACCAAGGAATGGGATCAGGAATTATTTTTAGAAGATGCTGCCCTTCTGCTCCAATGTTATTTTGATTCGCTGGATCAGGCCATACTCAGCGATAAAGCTTTTTTTAATTTCCTCATTCTCCTGTCTGCGCGTGACTGGGATCATCATCCGACCAACCTGGATATGTTGGAATATTTTCAAAAGGTGCAGCGATCCAAAGATTTCCGCGATCAACGTGCCGGAATGGAAGGGCCTAAAACCTTTGGCAACACCATATCCGACACCCTGGATTGGGAGCAGGACAAACTGCTCATCGGCGGCTTTCAGCCCTCTGATGCCCTGCTCGACAGCATTTATGTACTTGCTGTAGAATACCAGGGCCAGGGAAAAACCTATGGCGAGTTGATCGATATGTATCGCTTAAAAGTAGATGCCCGTCCAAAACCAATAGATCCTTTTGACCTGATTGACGGCAACACTCAGGTCTTTGCTTATGAAGAAGGGTTGAAAAAAGCCCGGGAAGAAAATAAGCCGCTCTTAATTTATTTCTCCGGTTATGCCGTCATCAACTGTTTAAAAATGGAGGATCAGGTACTATCTGATTTGGAATTACAGGAATATCTCTTAGCCCATTATGTATGCTTAAAACTGGATGTTGACGATCGCACAGATTTGGAGCCGGCATTCCGTACGCCAGGCATCCGGCGTGTCGGTCAACGGAATGCGGAGCTTCAAAAAAGATTCCAGCCTGGCTCCCTCCCCTATTTTGTCATCCTCGCTCCAGATGAAACCACTCTCGGGCAGACGGGCTACACCCTCGACCTGGAGGCTTTTATGGGTTTCCTGGAAAGTGGGGTTGATATGGATTAAACAGCAATTTGTATTCCAGGCTTTTGCTACCCAGGTTAATTAGAAGTCCTTTGGGGAAATCATAGGCTACAACATAATTTTTTGCCTGAGCCAGATGTACATCCTCCAGCGCAACCACGGCTTTCAATTCTACTATTAATTGATTTTCAACCACAAAATCAGCCCGGCGGGTTCCTACTTGCATCTTATCATAATAAACTGCTTGCTCTAATTCCCGGGCAAAAGAAAGAGAGGCGTTTTCAAATTCAATAGCCAGACATCTTTGATAAATCACTTCTTGAAATCCCGGTCCTAATTTGTTGTGCACCTTCATGGCGCAGCCAATGACCGTGTAGGTAAGTTCGTCCTTTTTCATTTCTCCACTTTTTCATATTCACATCAGACGCTGAAATCCAATACCTAAATTAAGTAGATTTTTTTTTAAAATTATTGTCAGGATCAGAATTCACGGAATTTCTCAATTTACAGAATTCACATATTCTGAAAATTCGCTAATTCTGAAAATTCTGATTCCGCCCTCCTGAAAATGAAAAACCGTAACTTAGCTTCAACAACAAAGTTTATTCCAAATGAACAAACAGGAATTGGAGCCATTTCGCTTTCCGGTGGGACGTTTTGATATCCCTGAAACGATTACGGAGGAGATGATTGGCGACTATATTAGTGTGATTGCCCATTTCCCAACAGCCATCGCAGCAGAAGTGGCCGGACTTTCAGACTCCCAATTGAGTTGGCGTTATCGGCCTGATGGCTGGTCGATTCGACAGGTAGTGCACCACTGTGCAGACAGCCACATGAACGCTTATATCCGCTTCAAGCTGGCTTTAACGGAAGTAGATCCACAGATAAAACCCTATGAGGAGGCGCTGTGGGCTATGCTGCCCGACACCATAGATTGTGCGGTTGAAGCTTCGCTCGACATCCTAAGAGGCCTCCACAAACGCTGGGCAGTATTACTGGTAAATTTAGGTCCGGAGGAGCATAATCGGGGCTTTTTTCATCCCGGTGCGAACTACACTTATCGCCTGGATCAGACCATGGCACTATATGCCTGGCATTGCAAGCACCACCTGGAACACATCAAACTGGCTAAGGCCGAAAAGGGTCGATTTGGAGTCGTTTAGATTTTTTTTCCTCCGCTATTGGAAAAACCATAAGAATTACTGAAATTTGCGCTCCGTTAATGGCGCGGTAGCTCAGCTGGTTAGAGCGCGTGATTCATAATCCCGAGGTCGGGAGTTCAAGTCTCCCCCGCGCTACAAAGATTAAAGCCTGGAACTGTTTTCGTTCCGGGCTTTTTTTTTTGCAAAAGTCGGGAGTTCATCCCGATAACTATCGCAATGCTATTCTATTTCACAGCTACCTATACATGCCGAAGTGAGCTGCTTCTAATCCTTCAAAATAGTACGGCTAATTAATTCTGCGGCATCCTCATCCCCAGCCACTCCCAGTTCCCGGGCGATCAGGAGCCAGCGTTCGTCCCAGGGCGCCTGTTCATTGGGAAAAAGCTGCATCAGCCTGTGTCCGATAGCTTGGGCCCGGTCGGGATCGTTCTGGGCATTGAGTTCGAATAAAAGGCGAAAGCCGGCGACCAGAGCCTGCTGGTGGAGTGGTGCCTTGTCGTGAGGGATGACGGATACGGAGGTGTCGGAGTCGTACGCTTCCATCCAGAGTTGAAAGCTGCGGTCCACGTTTATGGGCAGTAGTAACGGATCCGGTCGTTCTTCTTCCGGAACCTGAGGGTAAAGACGCAGGATCATTCCTTCCCACACCAGGTAGGGTACCAGGGGAGGATTCGGCCCCGAGAAGGTTCCCATTGTAAAACACAAAGGGCGCTCCCAGTCATTGGCTTTGAGCAGGTCGAGCCAGAAGACCAGCTCCGGAGTGAGGTAGGGTGTATTCGTCGCATAGGTGATCGCATCCGCTCGGTTACCACCGGGAACATAAATATCCGGCGGGGCCTTAAGACGGATGGTGGTGGTGGGAATACCGACCTCGTATTGATTGGGAGAATAAGGAGAAATCCGGTAGTTCAGCGTATCGGCCAGGATGGCGAATAAGGTGTCGGCCGGGAGCGCTTCGCCCGGTTGATCGACCTGCGATACAACGCACACCGCGATCTTCTCGAAGAAACGTGGCGGCAGCAGGGTTCGAAGGGGCCGGGCGCCGAAGGGACCTCCCAGCAACATTTGCTGGTAGCGCGACGATCTGCTAAGGGACTGGTTCACCAGGATGACGTCCGTGCGCAACCCCTCTGTAGCTTGTAGGTAGTAAAGAGGATACGTATCGACATCCCCCCAGGTCAGGAGGATGGCATGGGGCGGACAGGAATTCAGCAAGTTGCGAGCCATCTGCAGCAGATAAGGGTCGTACAGGTTCTGCAGGTGTACCCGGCGGGCTGTTGCCTCATCCTGAAAATAGAGCAGCGTGACGAAGGCGTGCGTAACATGGAGGGCATATTTCCTTGTAGCCGGACCGATGTCAGTCAGAAAATCCGGGGCCAATGCCACGAGCTGCCCGTAGGCAGCCAGTTCCTTTTCGATTATTTCCAGGTATCGGTTTATCTGTGCTTCGCTGAGCCGCCCCCTCCCCGGTGGCAGTTCGAAGCTGTCGGTGGAGTCGGGGTAGGGGCCAAAACCCAGTAAAGCGGTAGAGTAGTTGAAGTAGGCGCGTCCCAGGGCGTTCCATTCCCAGGCGGTGAGCGGCCGTTCGGCTTCCTCGCAAAGGGCGATCACATCTTTATACCAGCCAGGGTAGCCGTAGTAGGGCACCTGTTTCAACTCATTTCGTACGTCCTGGGTTCCTGCCAGAAATTCTTCGACGGCCCGGAGGGTATCCGCCGTTGGTCGGTCGGGTGGAATATATGAGGAGTCGGGCCACCGGAAGGCGTCGCTCAGCTCCCGGTAGCTTTGGTTCTTAAAATCGTACAGCAGTTCGGCCGTATCCGTTTTCAGGTTGAGCTGTTTTGCAACAAAATAGCCTTGCGGGCGCCGGGAAATGACAATCTCGCCATACCAGTAGGGATGACTGTACCGCTGGAAGTAGTGGTGGACGACTTCGTCGTAGTCGGGCCGGCTCTCCACCTGGGCGGTTAGAAGTGCGGAGAGGAGTAGGCAGAGAAAAAGGAGGAGGGTGCGCATATTTTTCTTTTTACTAATTGGCTTGTATTCCAAAAATTGCAGGGCTATTTTTTTGGGCAAAAAAGGGGAAATTTACTCCGGCAAAGAAACGATCACCTTACCCTGGTGTTTGCCTTCGCCGAAGTATTGCAGCATGGGCGGAATCTCCTCCAGTTTGTAAGGCCCGTCAATCACCGGCTTGATCTTACCTGCAGCAAACCAGGCACTGATTTGTTCCAGCCCCTTGTTGGGCTTTAGGGCGAGCAAATACATTTCTTTTCTGCCCAGTTTATTAGCAAGCACCACTTGAATAAGCCGGGACAGGCTTCCACCTACCGTAACGTATTTCCCTCCGGGGTTAAGTGCCCGTGCATAGGCTTTGGGCGCCCGGTTGGTCTTGGCGTCCAGGATCAGGTCATACTGTTGGCCATTTTTGGTGAAGTCCACTTTTTTATAATCAAGGACCTGATCGTAACCAATTGCCCGCATCCCTTCCAATTTGCTTTGGGCGTCAACACCTGTTACTTCCGCTTCATATATTTTTGCGATCTGGACTCCGTATGCACCTACTCCGCCGCCTGCACCATTAATCAGTATTTTCATCCCCTTCTTAATTCCACCGACATCCAGGAGCCCTTGCAAAGCCAGCATGGAGGCATGCGGTATGGCGGCAGCCTCCTCAAAGCTCATGTTGTCGGGCATGGGAAGGATTGATTCTTCCGGTACGCAGCAATACTCCGCAAAGGTACCCCAGCCAAACCCGGAAATATCTCCGTAAACAGCATCGCCGACAGAAAATGAACTGACTCCTGTTCCAATGGCCTCTACGGTCCCCGAGAATTCGATACCGGGAATGGGGGTTTTGGGTTTTCGAAGGCCAAAGAGCAAGCGATACAGCAGGGGCTTGCCGCGTATCAGACTCCAGTCAAAATCATTTATCGCGGTGGCACGCACCTTCACCAGGACCGATCCTGCACCCGGTTCGGGCTTCGGAATTTCCTGAACTTGCAGCGCTTTCGCGGAAGCGTATTTCAGACAAAGGATTGCTTTCATGAGTCTATGTAATTGTTCAAATTGTCGAATGTTGAAGGTCTAAAGACCAGCCCTGGGTGCAAATAGGCAGCTTTTGCCAAGGGCTTTGCATTTTTTCGCTGAAGGGTCTATTTCCGGCTACGAATTCGACGAAAGTCGATAAAAAAAGCCCCACCCCTTTCTGAAAAGGATGAGGCAAATTTCTTAAAATGAAGGATCGTTTATTCTGCTACATAGTTAATCGTGCGGCCATTCAAATCCTGTACCAAACGGAAATTGCCGTTTTGAATAGTAGAGAAGGCCCCAATTTCTTCAACTGTTGCTTCGACCTTATTCTCCATCACGATCCAGGTCACAATCTCCGAACAGGGAGGCGTGGTCAGAGAACCGGTGTAGGTATAGTAGCTGCGATTGGTTGAAAAATTTAAGATAGGTAAAAGGGAGGGTTCGGCAATCAAAAATTATCGCCGGGGGTTGAAAAGAGATGGCAGGACAGACTCTTTACCAAAAAACCGAAACGCAAAAAGTACTTTCTTCTTGGCTACACCCCTTAAATCCCGTATCATTGATAATCAGTAATATATTTAGCCTGCCCTGCCAAATAAGACCCAAAAAATTCAAATTCGTGCGGTACCTCTTTATCATCCCGGTTCTTTTTACCGGATTTAGTTTCACCTTGTCCGGACAATCATGCGACGGCAACCTCGGAGAAAACATCTTTGTGGAAGGCGATTTTGGATCCGGTTCTTCTAATATACTGCTCGCCAATCCGAATATAGCTCCGGGCTATATGTACACCACAGCGGCGCCTCCCGATGATGGCTTTTATACCATAACCAATGATATCTCGCTTTGGCCATCCAGTTTCAATTGGCTGGAAATCCAAGATAATAGCCCCGATCCTTTTGGTTATATGATGATCGTAAATGCCAGTTATGAGCCCGGACTGTTTTATGAAAAGGAAGTGGAAGGGCTTTGCGAAAATACCCTGTACGAGTTTTCCGCCGATATTTTTAATTTGATTCCGCCGGGAGGAAACGCGATCAAACCTAATGTTTCTTTTTTGCTTGATGGCGTGGTGCTATATAATTCCGGTGATGTTCCGGAAAATGGTCAATGGAATAATTATGGCTTTACGTTCACAACCCAGCCCGGTCAATCGGCAATTACACTCTCCCTCCAAAATAATGCCCCCGGTGGTGGTGGAAATGATCTTGCGCTAGATAATATTTCCTTTCGTCCCTGTGGTCCGGAGGCACTTATCCTCCCGGAAGAGGTGGCCAATATTTGTGAAGATGGTTCTCCTATCGATATCGAAGCGACCATTGTCGGAAGCCAATATACCAATCCACAAATCCAGTGGCAACAGAGTTTTGATGAAGGGTTGACCTGGGTCGATCTGGTTGGTGAAAACGATTTTGTTTACACCCACACAAATCTATCAGGAGGATTTTATTACTACCGGTATCTGCTCGCAAATGACCCGGGTAATTTGCTTAATTCCAAATGCCGCGTTGTTTCCAATATTAAGATCATAAACGTTGTTCCGAAGTTTTACACGGTGATAGATAGCCTGTGTGAAGGCCTGACTTATGTACAAGGCCCTAATAACTATACAGACTCGGGCATTTATATTGACAGTTTTATTTCCTATACGGGCTGCGATAGTATTGTTACCCTCGATCTGACCTTCACACCCGACCAGGGGCTGGATGCCACCTTTAATCTGAAGGATCCAGGTTGTGCGGATGCCTCAACAGGAAGTATCAGTGTGGCCAATATAACTAATGGGACTGCTCCTTTTACGGTCTATTATGATGGCGAATTGGATTCCCTTGATACAGGTTTAAACAACTTGCCAGCCGGAACCTATGACATTCAAATTATTGATTATTTCGGATGCAGCCTGGAAACCATGGTCGAACTGGGAAATCCGGACTTATTGACCGTGGATTTAGGACCAGACCAGGAAATAGAATTGGGCGAAACCATTCAGATTACGCCCATCCTTAATCAGGAGGTAGAGGATTATACCTGGCAACCCGCAGGGGTAATCGATTGCCAAACAGCCTGTACCAGCGTGGATTGGACGCCTCCAAACTCCATGTATTTATTCCTGACCGTAGCAGACGCAACAGACTGTGTAGCCGCAGATTCTGTTTATGTAGAGGTTATTAAAACCCGAAAAGTATATATACCCACCGCCTTTTCGCCCAATTATGACGGAATAAACGACCAGTTTCTGATTTTCGGTGTTTATCCAAATGTCATACAAATAGATCAACTTGTTATTTTTGATCGCTGGGGCGAAAAAGTTTTTGACCGCCAAAATTTTGAAGCCAATATTCCGGCACTTGGATGGGACGGCACCTTCCGGGGTAAAAAGCAGAGTCCGGGTATCTACACCTATCTGGCCAGAATCCGGTTTCTGGATAATGAGGTCATTTTGTACAAAGGAAATATCAGCCTGGTACGATAAAAACACCTGCCTGCCCGCACCTTTCGGCATGCGGACAGGCAGGAATGTATGTACCCAAGAACTCCTACCCCATCTGCATCGGTACGTCCATCAAAAGTACCCGGGCGTCGCTGCCAGCGGAGATCCGAAGCTGATCCGTATCCCATACGCCAAAACCATCGCGTTTGCTGAGGGCTTGTCCTTCGATGCTGACTTCCCCTTCCAAAATAAAGGCATATACGCCATTTCCGCTGCGTTTTACCTGATAGACTTCCTCACAGCCTGCTTCCAGGTTTCCTAAATAAAACCAGGCATCCTGGTGAATCCAGACTCCGGCATCATCCGGATTTGGAGAAAGAATTTGTTGAAATTTATTCTTCGAGTCAGCCTGATCTAAGGTGATTTGATCATAACGAGGCGTAATGTTTTTCTTATTTGGAAACAGCCAGATCTGTAAAAAGCGTACTGCCTCATTACTGTTTTTGTTGTATTCGCTGTGGAAAATGCCGGTACCGGCACTCATAGCCTGCACATCACCCTGACGGATTACGGCTACATTGCCCATGCTGTCTTTGTGCTCCAAATCGCCTTCCAGGGGAATGGAAATGATCTCCATATTATCATGGGGATGCGTACCAAAACCTTTGCCACCGGAGACAACATCATCATTTAATACCCGAAGCACACCAAAGTGCATACGCTCCGGATTGTAATAGTTTGCAAAACTAAAGCTGTGGTGACTATCCAGCCAGCCATGATTGGCATGACCTCTGGTTTCTGCTTTATGCAATACAGTTTTCATCGTTTTAAACTCCTGATTTGGTAAGTGATTAAAGCCAACCTGATCCATTAGTTTATCATAAGTTGACTCTTTTAGCTGTACATTATTTGCCCGGAGCATGCTGCTTCCGGAAGCAAGTCCCGCTGCGCCGAGCAGTGTTCGTTTAATAAAGTTCTTGCGGTCCATGTGTGCTTTTATTGTTAATACAAAACTGCACCTAATAAGCAGGCGGGTAAATATGAAAATACCGGAAAGACTTATGAAAATGCGAACAATGAAAAAAAACCGGCCTTTATTGACTTCTAAACTGCGAAGGAGACATTCCGGTGCATTTCTTGAAAAACTGGCTGAAATTGGCCGCTTCCGAAAAGCCGAGTTGATAAGCGATCTCCTTATTCTGCAACTCCGAAAATCGAAGCAAGCGTTTGGCGGCAACAATTATTCGGCTTTGAATATGCTCTTTCGCACTTTTCCCCGAAAGGGATTTAATAGACGTATTTAAGTAATCGGCTGTAATATGCAGGGCTTCCGCGTAAGCGCTCACCTTGTGCCATTCAGAAAAATGAATGTCCAGCAACTGCTTAAAACTTCGGAGTAAGGAAACAGCTGCCTGAGCAGTCTGGGTATTTTCTTCCCTGGAAAGGGAGCAAAAATTATTGCACTGAATCAGGAATAATTTCACCAGGGCACCAACAGCCTGCTCCTTGAATTTTTTATTGGATTGATTAAATTCAATAATGGACTCCGCCAGTTTTTGCAGAGCCTCAAATTCGGCTTTTTCCGGTTCCAGTGGAGGAGAGTAACCGAAATCCTGAAAGAGGTGTAAAGCTTCTATAAAATCAGATTCAATCCCGTTTTCGAGCATAAACTGCCGGGAAAAAGTCAATACATAACCAATCGATTTCTGCTCCTCTACAATCTGGTGCACCTGGCCGGGGCTAACAAAATATACTTGTTGGTTTTTTAATTCAAACTCCTGAAAATCGACCAGGTGTTTGCCCTTTGCCTCTGCAATCAGTAATACCGTATAATAATCATGTCGGTGTGGCGCATCCGGTTTGCTGGCCCGAATCTCATACACATGCTCCATCCGTTTGATATCAAAAGAAATCAACAGGTTATCCGGGTGGACGCTCTGGTATTTTTTAATAGAAGCCAATGTTCATTTTTTATTCCCGGGCGAATGTGGTAAACGGTTAGAAACACTACACCAAAAATAAAATACGGTGCATCAATGCAGGTAAAATTTATCTTATGAAGAACTACCTACTCTACACTCTTTTACTCCTTTCCTACTCCTGCACCTCTCAGGAAAGCATTTCAAAATCAGCATGGACTGGTTCCATTACCATTTTCGGCCAAACCGAATATGCCCTACTGGACCAGCAAGGAGATTCTCTGATCCTAAATCTTCCGGATCGGGGTCCGGATGCAAAATACCTGATTTCAAATATTCGGGTAAGTAATACCAAAAATTATTTCCAAACGCAGGTTGATAGACAGGATTGGCAATTTGAAGGCAACACCTTATTTCCAAACCAACTGGAAGGAAAGCTTGTTCTCGAAAACGGACTACAGGGTCGATTTCATTTTTACAAAGTAGAATCATCAAAATCAGAAGATTGGTTTCCGTGCTCAGGGACTTACCAATTGCCTTCCGGCGAATTTTTAATCGTTTGGGATAATAATGGTCGGATTCGTATGCATTCCGCCTTAAGCCAACAATATACCCGGCTCCAAGCAATCGGTCCGGTTGAATTTTACAGCTCCAGTTGTGAACGGCTAAAATTTCTCCAAAAGGAAGGCGATAAATACCAGGCTCTGGAATGGATTTCCAGCGACGGACAAAGCCTCCCGGCCTCCCGTGTAGCCGATATTCGAATTGAGGAACACCTGATCATTACAGACGCAGATACCATTGGCGCCTCGCTGTACTTGCCCAATCAAGTCGGCAAACATCCGGCCTGTATTATTCCGATGGGTGCGGCCAATTACGACCGCTCAATCAATGATCTGGAGGCCAAAATATTTGCTGCTTATGGAATTGCAACCCTCATATATGACAATTACGGCAGCGGAAAATCCTCTGGCAGTCCGCAGGGCAAAACTTTCGACGATAAGCAGGCACAGACCGTGGAGCTGTATCGGTGGCTCCAAAAACACCCCGAAATTGACCCTGAAAAAATAGGCATCCGGGGCGCAAGTCAGGGTGGGCGTATTGCAGTCATGGCTGGTGCCGTGGTAGATCCGGCCTTCCTGGTGTTGATCGCTACGCCTATGGAAACACGCATGGATCAACAGCTCTATGCTCTGGCGGCCTATCACCGCCAATTGGGGTATCTCGAGGAAGCTATAGTTCAATCCAGTGAAATCTGGAGGCGCTTTTTCCTGAGTGCAGCAAGCGGAAAAGTAGATACCGTGCTGGTAGAAATGGCTCAGGTCTTCGCCAGCCAATACCCCGATATGCAAATTCCGCGTCCCGTACTTCAGCATCCCCCGCAATTGCCCTGGACAAGCGATATTCTGAGTAATACAAGTTCGTATTTACCCAATGTGAATGCACCAATCCAGTGCATTTTTGGTCCGCTAGACGATCGGGTACCAGCCCAAAAAAGCATCCATATACTTCGCACCACGCTGGAAGCCAATGGTAAGAATCCGCCGGAAGTGATTCTCTATGAAGGTACCAGCCATTCCTTCATGCTACCAGGCTTCCGGATCGTGCCGGGTTTGTTTATGGATCAGGTACGATTTATGAAACGTGCCCTGCAATAACTTCTCCGGAACTTTTTCCGGTATCCAAATGGTTTATTTCCCCGTATGCCTAAACTTACCCTATATCATGGCTCGCGGGCAAAGTTCGACCGACTGAGTAATGCGCACCACTATTCCGGTCATGGCCGAATGCGGGCCGGGTGGGGTATATACCTGACCAGCGATATCAATTGTGCGTTCAATTTTGCTTGCGGCAATCCGATGGCCTTGAGCATGGTGTGGGTCGTGGACGGAAAACGGATGTATAGCGGACTCATCAATTGGGACACCCAATTTGAATTGGACAAAGATTCCTGGGCTACCTATCTCAGTACAGCTGATACTTACCGAAATAAAAACTGGAAGGAAGAACTTGTGATTGCTTTGCGGGATCTTTTTGAGCAAGACTGCTATTGGCTTGAGCCAATGAGCCAACGAATGCGGGATAAACAATACGAAATACTGCTGCGCCGAATTGAAAGGGCAAAAGAGGTGCGCCTGGCACTTAAGGAGCGGGCTTATATCTATCAAATAGAAGTGGAGGTTCCGAAGATTCTGGATAATACTGTTGAAATCCCAAACGCCATGCGCCAGGAAATCAATAGCCGACTCCATCACGAAAAGCGCAAATTTCAGTTGGTCGAACGCCCGCCGGTCGGCAAAGAAAAATTCCGTTTATACGACCTCCTGGAATATCATTTTGAACGCCGGTATCAATATGCGCGTCCGAAAAAAGACCCGGCTCGATTGACTTCTCTTTTTTTGCATCGACTCGGGTATGACCTGATCAAAACAAATCTTCTGGCTGATGAATATTTGCTGGTTGACATTTCGAAGGCCCGAATTGTAGGCGTAGAGGAGTATTAAACCTTAAACAAACTCAATTGCCGCTCGATCAATCCGATATAGTAGTCAATGATTTTTTCCCGGGGCCAATCGGCAAAACTAACTGCAGCTTCAATCATCCAGAAACGGCCAAATAAACTGATAAAGGAGATTAAAAAGTCAATATCTGCTGCGGAAAGCGTCAATTCGCCGGAGTCGCGGAGACCTGTGAAAATTCTACGAAAAAAATCCTTCCGATTGTGTTCAGCGTCTTTGTAATTAAAATGCTGACGAATAATCTCCTGGACCTCTCCTTGTCCGACCATTAAACCAGCATGCTCATACTGGTTATTAAACACTTCGCGCAAGCAATCCAAAAATCCGGATAAAGAGGGGCCGATTTCAAAATAACGCTCGTAAATCAGGTCATTCGATTTTCTGAAACGGGTAAGCAATTCTATAATAATATCCGCTTTACGCGAAAAATGATAGGACAGGTTTCCTGCACTCATATCTAATGAACGGGCAATATCGCGCACGCCAACCTGACTGATTCCACGCTCATTAAACTGGCGCAAGGCCTCTTGCAATATTCGTTCTTTGGTTTTCACTGAAATAATTTAGGACAATGTGCTAATATTTGTTGCAAAACTTAGGACAATGTACTAAATTTGACGTAATACATTAATTCTAGACCCAAAATTTAATCTTATGTCTGGTATCACCTTCCCCCACACCATCAAAAACACCCTGGGCGAAAGCATCACCTTTAAAGGTCTTATTACTGAAAACGGGACAGAGAAAATAATTCTGGAGGCCTCCGTTGCTCCGGGTTCTGGTCCGGCAATGCACGTGCATTACAAACAAGACGAATGTCTGAAAGTCACGAAAGGGAAAATGGGCTATCAGCTCCTGGGACAGGAGCCGCAATTTATCAATGCTGGAGAGGAAATCTTATTTCCAAAAGGCATTCCGCATCGTTTCTGGAACGCTACTGAAGAAGATCTACTCCTCGAAGGTTGGGTCAGTCCGCCAAACACCTTTCTATTTTTTCTTTCGACCCTTTATGCCGCACAGGCAAAATCCGGACGTTCGCAACCCGATGCCTTTGTCGGTGCATATCTGCTAACGCGCTACCGCAATGAATACGACATGCTGGAAATCCCTGGTTTCGTAAGAAAAGTCATCATGCCGCTCACCGTATTTATCGGTAACCTACTTGGCAAGTATAAGGCTTTCAAGGATGCACCGGAACCGGTTTAGTTTGGATGCGGATCCCTCAGGCCAGACCTTTCCTCCCTATTCAACAATGTCTGCTCTCAACCAATCCCTTCTTTAACACGTTACCCTTTCAAGTATAATCTCTATCTTAGTCCGTCTTAAGATCGTGTAAAAGAAACAATAACGGTATGAAACGTCTTTTAGCCTTTTGGGGTCTGCTCCTGGCCTTTCCTCTATTTTCCCTCGCACAAATTGTATCCCTCAGTCCTTCCAATGCTGGTCCGGATGACTCCGTGATCCTGACCTTTAATGCCGCAGAAGGCAACGGGGAACTGATCGGAGCCGATAAGGTCTATATCCACCATGGTGTAGTAACCGATGCACCTGATGGAGTTGACTGGCAATATGTAATCGGAAACTGGGGCGCAGATGATGGGGTTGGGTTAATGACACAGGCACCAGGCGAAACCGATATCTGGCAAATCGAACTAAGTCCAACTATTCGGGAATATTTTGGAGTTGGAATAGCAGAAGAAATTTTCCGGATTTCAGCTGTCTTTCGCAGTGCAGATGGAAATACAAAAGGCACCATTGCTCCAGGTGAGTATGGCTGGGGAACAGTTGCCCCGAGTGGCGACTATTATATAAACCTAAACGCCGGCAATTTCCTGGCAGTAAGCTCACCAAGTCAGGGAGAAAGCTTTCTGCAATCTGGCGAGACCATTACAATTTCAGCCTCCGCTTCTTCTGAGGTTACATCGCTAAAAATCTGGATCGATGAAGGACCAGGTTATGTAGAAGTAGCCAACGAAACATCCGGCACTCAGATCGACTACGTCTATTCTCCAACCAATAGCGGCATGATCAGCATCAAATTTACCGCTACCATAAATGGAGAAGATATTGAGGTAATTAAGCCACATACCGTAATTATCGTACAACCTACTATTTCAGAAGCACTGCCTCCGGGAATTATTCCGGGCATTAACTATTCAGCAGATCCCACGGAAGTGGTTTTAGTTTTAGAAGCCCCCGGAAAGGACTATGCCTTTGTAGTAGGCGATTTCAATAACTGGACACCACAGGAAAATTATCAAATGAAACAAACGCCGGATGGTGAATTATTCTGGCTTACAATAACAGGCCTTACACCCCTTCAGCAATACGTATTCCAGTATTGGGTGGACGGCACCATTAAAATTGGAGATGCCTATGCCGACCAGGTAGCAGACCCCTGGAATGATCAATGGATTGAGTCATCTACTTACCCTGATCTTCCCACGTATCAGCTCACGGAAAATAGTCTGGCCACAGTCCTTCAAACCGGACAAACACCTTATAGCTGGAATGCTTCGGAGGACAACTGGGAAAGACCTGATGTCAACCACCTCGTTATCTATGAATTGCTGGTACGCGATTTCCTGGGTACGCATTCTTATGAAGACCTAATCGACACACTCTCCTACATTCAGAGCCTGGGGGTTGATGCTATTGAATTAATGCCAGTCAGCGAATTTGAAGGCAATGAATCATGGGGCTATAACCCGGCTTATTATTTTGCGCCGGACAAATACTACGGTCCGAAAGAAGATTTAAAATTACTTGTTGAAACAGCCCACCAAATGGGTATGGCCGTCATTATGGATATGGTATTAAACCATGCCTTTGGCCAAAACGGGATGGTGCGCCTGTATTTTGATTATAGCACCGGCAAACCGGCCGCAGATAATCCATGGTTTAACCAGGAATATGTTGGCCCCTACCAATGGGGCTATGATTTCAATCACGAATCACCCTATACCCAAGCCTTTCTGGATCGGGTAAACAAATACTGGATCGAAGAATACCATGTTGACGGATACCGCTTTGATTTCACAAAAGGATTCACCAACTATGCGCCAGGCGGTAGCATCGACGGCTTTGATCAATCACGAATCGACATTCTGAAACGCATGGCAGATGAGATCTGGAATGTCGATCCGGAAGCCTATGTGATTCTCGAGCATTGGAGTCCGTCTTCAGAAGAGCAAATTCTCGGAGATTACGGTATGAAAATGTGGCGTAATAAGAGTTATGACTTTATACCGGCTACTGTCGGTGCCAACTCCGGAAACCTAAGCGGAACAGATGCCCAGACCCATGTCACCTTCTTTGACAGCCATGATGAAAGGCGTATTGCCGAGCATGCTTTGACAGAAGGGCTTTCGAATGGTGGTTACGATGTAAAAAATCCACTGATCATGTATGAGCGGGTAAAAATGGCAGCAGCTTTTGCGTTTTTACAGCCGGGACCAAAAATGATCTGGCAATTTGACGAACTGGGCTACGATATTGATATTAACTTCAACGGACGAGTAGGTAACAAACCACTTCCCTGGGGTCCGGATGGCTTGGGTTATTATGAAGATCCGTTGCGCCAATATATCTATCAGGCGTACAAGGGAATTCTCGATGTACGCAATCAATTAGGCGCAGCAAACCTCGCTTCTGCGAGTACCAATCATGTCCTTACGGGGAATGCCCGACGCCTGAGTTTTGACCTGCCCGGTACAGACCTTATCGTTATCGGCAACTTTGGTTTGTCTGCCGAAACAATTGATCCGGCATTTACCCAATCAGGGATATGGTATGAATACTTCTCCGGAGAAGAGATTGACGTTGCTGGTATCAATTCCATCGAATTACAAGCCGGCGAATGGCATATTTATACCAGTGATGCGCTTTCCAGCGGATTTCCGGGCGTAGTTGAAATTTTTGATAATCCGGTTACCATTACGCCTTATCCATTTACTAAAAGTGATCAAATTACCGTGCGCTTTGAAGCCGCAAAGGCCTGGACAGACGGCACTGCCGGACTGGTTGGAGCGGATAAAGTTTACTTCCATTCCGGTGTAGTGCTTTCCCACCCGGATAGTTCGAATCTTGTCAATATTGTAGGTACCCTGACAGACGATGGCATTGGCCTCATGACAGAAGTTGAAGATGATATCTGGGAGATCACGCTGACCCCAAAAGATTACTACAGTCTGATGGAAGAGGATGATGCTTACCGCATCGGTATGTATTTCAGAGATGCTGCTAATGTTAACCTCGGAAAAGGATTCCGCGACAGCGACATCTATTTCTCCGTTGAAGATGAGCGCCCCTTTGTAACGATCGAGCCTCCTGCCTTTGAAATTGAAGATCAGATCACCATTACCTTCAACGCCAGAAGAGGAAACGGAGAATTGATCGGAGCTGATAAAGTGTATATGCACAGTTCTGTTGATCTCACCAATACACAGACACCACAAAACACAGCATGGAATAATGTAATTGGTAATTGGGGTGCAGATGATGGTGTCGGACAAATGAGTCCGGTAGCAGGTGAAACAGACCTCTGGGAAATCACCCTGACACCTAAAGATTATTACGGTTTACAAACCGGTGATGTAGCTTTCTGGGTAGCCGCGGTTTTCCGTAGTGCAGATGGCAACATAAAAGGTACAGGTACTCCCGGTCCAATCGAAAATGGTTTTATCCATACCAACCAGGACTTCTTCCTCCGAAACCTGTTGGTAGTTGGAACAGAAGAATCCCCGGAAGCGACTTCCATGCTCCAGCTTGCACCGAATCCGGCCAGCAACAATATCGATATTCAATTGTCTGGATTTTCCGGTCCGCTAAACATCGAACTGCTTGACATCACCGGCCGTACATTCAAAAGCGAACAATTACAGTTAAACGGACAAGAGAACTACCTGCATTCGATAAAGGTATCCGATATTCCATCCGGCATTTACCTGATCCGTGTTATCGGAGAAGGTCAAATTGTCTCCAAAGAGTTTATTAAACTGTAATTAGCAAACAGATATTAAAAACACGAAAAAGGGTCAATGAGGAAATCTCGTTGGCTCTTTTTTTTTTGCCCGATAGCTGTGGTTCTGTGCCCCGATAGCTATCGGGGGTGGTCCTGTGGTTCTGTGATCCTGTGATCCTGTGATCCTGTGGTTCTGTGGTTCTGTGAGTTAGTTTTTCAGTGTGTTAGTTTTCAGTGGAGCAGAACCTAATTCAAAATTCAAAATTCAGCATTCAAAATTATTCTGTCCCTGTCTAAAGTCGACAACTTCACGATACAAACGCTTTAAACCTTCGCGCAGCGAAAACAGCGGCGTCTCTCCCTACGCCATTCACCCTTATGTAAAGTTTTTAGCATAAAAAATTGCCCAAAGTAGATAAATACAGACAGCGCTTAGTTAAATTTAATACTCCCCTTATTAAACAGATCAACCATGCGCGCTCTAATCTACAAATGTAAACGCCTTTCGAGCCTCTTCTTTTTGGGCACTTGCTCCATGATTAGTTTACAGGCACAACCGTCTGACCTCCCCTGGGATGTTGACCCGGAATGTGGTAGTATTGTAACAATAGGCATTGCCGCTGTTTCCTGCGGCACCTCTGAGACCATTCCCCTGTCGGGTCGATATGCCTTTGCATTGATAGATCTTAATGGAGCACTTCCTGCTGCCGGCCGGCTCGACGTATCGGCGCTGCAATCGGCGTATCACCATCCGGCATGGCACATTGATTCAATCGGTAATGTTTTTGGGATTACCATGGACCATGAGGGCAACATTTATACCTCCGCCAGTTCGAATTATTCTTCCGATTTCTGGTTTAATGAATCCGTTATTCGGTACGGTGAAATTGGTGGCGGGGTAGATGACCTGTCAGCAGCCGGCACTGTTTATAAACTTGACGGAATCACCGCTCAACCGACTGTTTTTAGTGTGTTGCCCCAACAAGCCTATACGTTCACGCAAACTACCTGTGAAGGAGTCGTTAGTTTCCAACGTACTACCGGTCCGGGGTTGGGTAATCTCGTTTTTAGTTTTACCAACCATTATTACTACGTAACCAATTTTGAAGACGGCCGCATTTACCGGCTTGATGAAGCGGGGAATATTCTGGATTCTTACGATCCCTTGCAATACGACAACGGACAGCCGGGTCCACCCAATTTTGAGGATGTAAGTTATGGTGTAGATATATCCAATGACGATTCCCGGCTTTTTTTCGGCACCGTCAGCAACCCTACAACAAACGTTGGAGCGCGTGTTTATTCCCTGGATCTCAATCCAGACGGGAGTTTTGTGGGCACCATCGACAATACTACAATGCCTGCGGGTGCGACCTGGGATAACTATGTAGGAGCCGAGCAGCTTCATTATGAAATACCATCCTCGAATTTCACCATGAGTTACATGGCTGACCTGGAGTTTATTCCCAACGGGGACTTAATGGTAGGCAAACGGCAAGGCTGCCAGGAGACTTTACATACTTCTTATAACCACGGCGGTAGAACCTTTTTACTTCAGGATAACGGCAGCGGGATTTACAGTAGCCTGGATGGCATCTTTTACACGTCCAATGGTTTTATTAACTCCGAAAACAGCTACGGTGGTGTATCTTATTTTGACAATCCAAATGGCGGCCTTGAATTTGTATTTTCCTGTGCCGACATCTTATCAGAGGAGGGCCCCCACGGTATTGTTACACAGGACGCTTATAATTATGGAGCCCCTTTTGCTCCGGCATCCCCGGCAGGGGCCATCTCCTACACGAGCCCCGACATCGGTGATGCCAAAGGTATTGGAGGAGATGTTTATGTTTTCAAAGAATGCGATAATGAGCCGAGTTGTCCGCTTCAGGTAGCGACTACCGATTTGACTGTTTGTAGTGGGGATGGCTTTGATTTGACCTTTGTTGCCCAGGGCGGAAATACCGAATTAGAGGCCATCTGGACCGATGCCAACGGCGATGAAGTAGAAACCACCGGGATTTCATTGATAAATAATGCATGTGCTCCGGCAAGCTACACCTATTACCTTACGGCGAATTGCATGATCGATTCTACGGAGACTTTTATGGATTCTATGGTGGTTACAGTAGTCACAAATGACCTGACACCATTTTTTACTGTAGTCGAAGATCCCTGCTTTATCGACGTGCAAATTGATCCCGATTGTGCCGATTACCTCACGCTGATTGGCGATATTCCAACGATCAGTGTAGGAGATTCCGGGACGGTGGTATTGCAATTGGTTCATAATTCGGTACCGAGTTGCGACACCCTCGAAATACCCTTAAACTATAACTGTACCTGTCTATTGACTGATTTTATTGTGGTGGAGGAAAATTGCCAGGATGGCACCTTCCTCGTAAACCTCGATTTTGAACAGATTAATTCAGGAGATAGCTTTACGGTTGTTGATCAGGACGATAATGAGTTGGGGACCTGGTTATATGACGAACTTCCGCTTTCGATTGGACCATTCGTTGGGGATGCCACTAGTGTGTACACGCTTAATATTGAGGATAATCAACAAATAGGTTGTGCGGCTACGACTACTTTCGGACCTATCTATTGCTCTATGAGTATCCAGACAGCTGCCCAAAATCCAATTTGTGTAGATGGCACCGGTACGCTCGAAATAACGGATGTCATAGGCGGACTGGCGCCCTACATGTATTCCATTGATGGCGGAATCAGTTTTAGCGACAGCCCCTTGTTTAACAATTTGCCGGCAGGCACCTATGATGTGGTGGTACAAGATGCCACCGGCGCAGAAGTGGAAAACATGGAAGTCATTTTTGAACCACAGGATCTGGTCGTTGCGCTGGAGACATTCGTTGAATTGGAATTAGGCGACAGCTACCAGTTAAATATTCAAACCAATATTCCGCCCGGTCAGATCGGGACGATCCAATGGCTGCCGACTACAGGATTGAGTTGTACCGATTGCCTCAACCCTGTTGCTACGCCGTTTGAAACAACGACCTACACGGTGATTATAACAGACATCAATGGTTGTGAGGCAGAAGCCCAGATTGAATTCCGGGTTGACCTTTCTGAGGCTATTTATATTCCCAATGTTTTCACACCAGATGGCGATGGAGTAAATGACCTCTTCTATATGTTTGCCAAAGAAGGTACGGTCAGGGAGATTCGTTCCTTCCTGATCTTTAGCCGCTGGGGCGAAACCGTATATGCCGGGTATAATTTCCAGCCAAATGATCCGGCTCGGGGCTGGGATGGTACGCACCGGGGAGAGCCGATGAATCCGGCCGTTTTCGCATATTTTGCTATCGTGGAGTTTGTGGATGGCCGGGAGGTGTTGTATGAAGGAGATGTGACGCTGGCCCGGTAGCTTGGGGAGATTTCAGCGGAGCTGAAAATGGGGAGCGCCCGCCTGTTGCGGGCTGTGGAGCGGCGATACGCTACGCTGTCGCCTGTTGAGAATTGTTCAATTTCATTAAACGTTCTTCTCAACAGTGCCAGAGCGAAGCAATTGGCACTCTCCACAGCCCGCATCAGGCGGGCGCTCCACGTTTGGACCAGAGGGACAAACCCTCCCCTATCTATTGTCCGCCACCTTCACCGCCTCCAACACGGCCAGCCTCATCTTCTATCCCGGTATTGCGTCTGCGAGATTTTACTTTCTGGTTACCAAAGTTGTAGCTGATGCTCAGTGAAACACGGCGGCTATCCCAATTCCCGGAACCAATTGATTCCAACCCATTGAAGGAACTCACGCCACTCCAACCGGAAGTAAAGAAAATATCATTTGCGCTTACACGTACATTCAATTGATCATTTAGGAAGCGACGCTGTAAACCAAGATTCAAACTCCAGCTTGGCTCATATTTGAATACGCCACCCCATACTCCGGGACCGGAGTACCAACCGGAAATCTCCGCCTTTAAGCCTTTTGGAAGGTCAAAAGTTGACTGTTGGTAAAAGTTGTAAGTGAATGCCTGGATATCCACAACTGCACCTTCACCATAATCTGCCTGATTGTCCAGATATCCGGCACTGGCATTTACATAGGCATTCCACCATTTTGTAACCTGTACAGGAGCACTTATGTTCAGACCAATGATCGTTTGCTCGGCCAGATTATCCCAAGAGATAAAGCTGGCAAGCGGATTTTCTTCATCTGGTCCGATCAAACGGGTAATCTGATCTGTGGTTAGACTATAAGATAATTTGAAGTTGTACCGGTATGCCAGTGTATATCCGAGCTCCAGGTTGTTCACGATCTCCGGGCGCAGGAATGGGTTTCCTTTCTCGTACGACAATTGGCTCAACTGGTTATTAAAGGGATTCAATACATTGTAATCCGGACGATTGATCCGACGGCCGTAATTCAGCGAAAGCGTGTGTTTCGGACCCGCTTGCCAGGTTAGTCCGGCACTGGGAAACCAGCTCAGGTAATTTAATTCTACCGGAGGTTCCATCAAATCCACCAAAAAGGCCTGGAGATTTCCCATGGCATCTGTTTGTTCTGCCCGAACACCTGCAGAAAAGCTCCATTTATCATTTATACTTCTGGCGTAGTTAATATAGCCCGCATATACATTCTCCTCGTAATCAAATAAATTTGAAATGGAGTCATCCCGGATATCTGTATCGTTAATCACATCATATACATAGAATGAGTTGTCTGAAACTACCCGACTTAATTTAGTACCAAGACCAAGTGTTCCGCCCAATAATTCATCCTCGTAGTCAATTTTAAAAGAATAGATATCAATATTGGTCGGGGTATTGAATCGGGTCAGAATCTGACTCAGAATCGTTTCTCCGCTTCCGGAATAGTAGGTGTTATCCTGCAAACGATTATTATCATTTGTATAGGCACCGTAATCGGCATCAACATTTACAGTTCGACCTTCCTTGTTATCAAAACGATAGTTCAGGTTGTAGGTATTCTGGCGATTCATTCGGGAAGCATCGGTATTTGCAACCAGACTACTGTCCATTAATTCAGGGGTTGCCTGATTAGAAATCTCAATTTTGTTGAATCCATCATTGCCACCATTGCTGCCTCCTGCACTCAGCAGAAATCCAACCGTGTGGTTATCACCAATAAAAAAATCGGTTCCCAATCGAAGGTTTAAATATTTCCAATCGTGAATACCTTTATTTGTTTCATTTAAAACAACATTGTTCTGGTAACTCAGAAAATCCATATTGTGGAATCCGGCACCCTGGCCACCGCCGGCAGTTCCGAATACATTCATGAATTTATTCCGATAGTTACCGCTGCCATTCAGGTTAAAGTTGTGGTATTGCCCCTGACTGAAAGTGCTGCTTAGTGAACCGTTGGCTCCCAGATTCTCGTCCCTTTTCAGGCGAATATCAATGATACCCGCATTACCTTCCGCTTCATACTTCGCACCCGGGTTGGTGATAATTTCAATCCGGTCAATCTGGTCGGCAGGCAAATTTTTCAGGTAATTGGTGAGTTCCTCTCCGTTTAGTGGCAGGCGTTTGCCGTCCACATACAGGAGCACGCCTGCGCGTCCCAATACATTGATATTGTCATTGTTATCGACAGTTACCCCTGGAGATTTGCGTAAAAGTTCTATTGCATCTGAGCCGGTGGAATTGATCGTACCCTGCACATTAAAAATGGTACGGTCGGGTTTTATCTCCACCATTGCTCTGGAAGCTGTTACTGTTGCTTCGGCCAACTCAATAGCCGCAGGTTCAAAGACCAGTTTATTCAGGTCTAATTGCTGATTCCCAGAAAGGGAAATATCCGGAACAACTAAATCGGAAAGGCCAATATAAGTTGACTTCAGGAAATACTGTCCGGCAGCAAGGCCTTTCATTTGAAATACCCCGGCATCATCGGTTGTTTCCACCTTTACCAGGCTGCTGTCTGATTGGGCATACAGCAATACATTTGCAAAAATTACCGGCTCGCTTTCGTTGTCTTGTAATTGGCCTTTAATACTGGCCGTTTGAGCAGAAAGTGCTAAACATCCCAGAGACAGGATGAGCGTGAAAAGCTGTTTCATTAGTTTCGAATATTGATTAACAGTGGGTTACTTATCATGTGGAACGACACAAAGGTCAAGCGAAAGTTGTCTAACTTCTAAAAAGGCTTGACCATCGGTTCAAAATGCCGCAAGTGTCATAACAGTGTCAAATATCTATCAAACCACCACAGGACAAAATTCCATTCTACGAGCAGTGCTAACTGATCGACAAAAGTAGAAATGGGGGCCTGAAAATAATCGGGCTCCCATTTCACAATACGTAAGTAGAACAAAAATGATGCGTTATTGTATAAAGAATAAAGACTTATTCCTCTTCTTTCAGCGCCAGCTTTTCTGTCTCTTTTTTATCCAGAGAAGCCGTTTTGCCTGCAGGTCCCTGGCATAAAGGCTTGCAGGAAGCAGGTGCGCAAGAAGCGGGGGCACATCCCGGATTGCAATTTGCCGGCTCTTCCGTTTCCTTATTGAATACAAGCTGGAAAGGCGAAGCTGCAACAGTCCCGCATTTTGTTGACTCTGCCGGTGCTGCATTTAGGGAAGCGCTGGTTGCTTCGGCTTTCGCCGAACAGGCAGTCGTTTCAGATTTCATAGCCTTGCAGGAAGGAGCTTGTGCAATTGCAGCTTGGCTAATCATGCCAAGAGCCAGTGTCATACCCAGATACATCAAAAATGATTTCATGGTTTCTATTTTTAGTGAATAAGATGATACAAAGGTGGGTCTAAGTAGTTGTTAAGCGCGCTAAACGCTTGTTAGGAAGTTGTTAGGGAGTTGTTAAAGCACTTCAGGTGACTATTTTTTTAGTGAATTTTGTGGAGCAACAATTATTCCCTGCCGTATGCAATTTCGAAAACCCGGATGGATCATTGGCGCTTCGGCGCTCGCGATCGTCTTATTATTGTTATTTCAGGTCAATTGGCTTCGACAATCCCAGCAGCTTGTTGAAGAGCAATTTGATCAAAAGGTCACGATGGCACTTTGTAGTGCGATTGATGAATTGGGTAGTCAATTCCAATCGGATAAGATCAACTTTGATTTTTTTAAGCCGCTGAACCAGTGCTCCTCCCCCAGCTTTCGCTCGGATCTGGGTAGCGCCGAATTAAAAGACATGCTCGAATCGACGCTCCGGCGATATGAGATTGATCTGCGCTTCGAATTTGATGTTATCCCGGAAGCCGCTGAGAACAAATCCAATGCCATGTATTGTTCTTCCATGCAGCCTCTCACGCAAGACGATCATACACTGCGGGTGCAATTTTTGGGAAAAAGAGCTTATGTTGTTCAGGAACTCGGTTTTATGGCAGGCTCCTCTATTATTTTGTTGCTTTTTGTTTGTGGCCTATTTGTACTTACCCTCCTCCGTTATATGCAGCATCAACGCCTGCACGCTGTTGCCGTTGATATTTTCAACAACATGGCTCATGAATTCAGGACGCCGATCACGAATATTTCGCTTGCCCTAAACCGCCTGAAAAAACAGGATGGGGCTGAAAAAATGGACCGCTATGTGCAGGTTATTCAGGCAGAAAACCAGCGGCTGCAAAAACAGATAGAATGCATTTTACATGTAGCCAAACTCGACCGGGGAGACTATGAATTTAAATGGGAACACCTGGAACTCCAGGATATTCTGGAAGAAGTCCTGCAAGACATGCATTTTCGGATTGAAGAAAAACACACACAGGTGGAAGTGCATCTTGATCCTACTGTTTCCTATTCCGTTTTTGGAGACTTCCACCACCTCAGCAATGTCATTCGAAATCTGATAGATAATGCCTTGAAATTTAGCCCGGATCATGCAATAATTAGTATCGACCTGACTACTGACTCCGGCCAGACTTTGTTAAAATTTCAAGATAATGGCATTGGGATGAATGCTCAACAAGCCTATAAGGCCTTTGATCCTTTCGGACAAACATCCGGCAAAAGCAATGGCTTTGGCCTGGGGCTCTATTATGTGAAACAGATCATAGAGAAACACCGGGGCCAAATCCGACTGGAAAGCAAACCCGGAAAAGGAAGCACTTTTTTTATTTGCCTGCCTCAAAAAGCCCACGCAAATGCTTGATACAAAACGCGTCTTACTGGTTGAAGACGACCTCAATCTGGGCTTCCTGCTTGTTGAGTTGCTGGAAGAAGCCGGATACCAGGTAAAACTCTGTAAAGATGCCCAAATGGCTTGGCAGACTTTGCAACGCACCACCTTTGATCTCTGTCTGCTGGATGTAACCATGCCTGGAATGGACGGATTTGGGCTGGCTGAAAAATTAAAGCAGGCTGAATTTGATATGCCTTTTCTCTTTCTGACCGCCAAATCCAGAAAGGAGGATAAATTGAAAGGCTATGCTTGCGGTGCGGAAGACTATATCACCAAACCCTTTGATGAGGACGAGCTTTTATGCAAACTGGAGGTCATCTTTCGGCGAAAGCCGGAGGATAAAAAAGTGCCCAAAGTTTATCAAATCGGAACGTATCGTTTTAATCCCCAGATGCAAGAACTCTCCTGCGATAAAGAAACCAAACGAATGACCGAAAAGGAAACAGAAATACTCATGCTCCTATGCCAGAATAAAAACCAGATCCTGCGGCGCGATGAAGCTGTAGAGCAGGTGTATGGCCGACGCGATTATTTTCTGGGTCGAAGTTTTGATGTGTTTATCTCCAGATTGCGGAAACTCCTCCAAAATGACCCAAATATCTCTATTGAGAATGTGTTTCGGGTTGGATTTATCCTTAAAGTGGCCGATTAATTTTAAAAAACAAAGGCCAAAGCGAACGATTTCACCAGCAGATGGGTTTATTCAATGTTAACTTAATGTAAACTTTAGGTTAACTTGCAGTAAAATTCAAAAAAATCAAACCCATGTCTAAGAAACTATATAAGGAAACATCTCGCTATAAAGGCCCTTTTTTTTACGGTGTAACAGGGCTCTTGCTGATTCTGACCAGTATTCGTTTATTTCAGTTATTATTCCTGAGTAATCAAATACAAACAGGCGAAATCATTTTTTCCGTGCTCATTCTTGGCGGTCTTTCGGGCCTGCTTTGGTATGTGACTTCCCTAAAAATGAAGCTCTCCATTACGGAGAAAGGCATTGACTATAAACTGAGTCCATTACATAGCCGAAAAAAACGTATTCCCTGGGAGGAAGTGGAGAGTTGCGAGATCGTCAAAACGCCCATACTACAGCAATACCAGGGTGGTAATATTACCTTCAATCATGAGAAACGCTTTTCAGCGAATGGGCGGAACGGCTTGCAAATTCGAACAAAAGATGGAGACGTTTACTTCCTCGGCTCAAATAGACTCCAGGAATTGAAGAAAACCATCGAACAGGTTTTTAATCCTGAAGACTAAGAACGCTCTAAAAAAGAGAGGCTGTCCCAAACTTGAGACAGCCTCTTTTTTATTCGATCTGTTCTGATTCTACTTAACAACCACCAGGCGCTCAGTCCAGGTTCTGGTTGGCGTTTTCATCACCACCAGATAAATACCCTGGGCAAGTGGATCTACCTCAAAAGGCATGTCATAAACCCCGGCTTCCAGACTTCCGGATGCAAACATGCGCACCAGCTGGCCTTGTGCATCCATTAGATAAACATGCACCGTCTCGCGTGCGGGCAATTCAAAATGGATCTGACCTACATCCCGCGTCGGATTCGGTTTTACTTTTAAACCCGGATTGGTCAGCTGGCCAAAACGGTCTGTTTCGCTTTCGCGGAATGGAAGCTCCTCTTCCTCCAACATTCGGGCTTCGCTCACAGGTTCGTCTTCTCCGGTGTCTTCACTAACCATAGGCATGGCAGGTGTGCACTCGCGAATCAGGGCCCAGAAATTGGAGCCTGCTTCGGCGGTAAAATCGGGAAGCAGCTCTACATATTCCCCGGCCTGCATGATTACTGTACTGCCACTTGCTACCGTTCCATCTGCGCTGATAAATTCGCTGGCCATGTACAATCCGGATGTAATATTCCCGGAAAGGTTGAGGCTTAATTCACAGCCATTTAGCAAGGTCCAGTAGTCGGTGGTATAAATACCCCGTCCGTGGGTAGCAGCGGCGACAATATCATCCGAAGGACGAGTTTGTAGCATGTCCACCCGGCAATTGGCCAGACCAAACTCATTGGTTGGATACCATACTGTGTTGGCACCATCCAGATCCTTGGCATACCAGATGCCTAATTCGGTAGCGATCAGCGCCTGGTCTGATTGATCCGGCATAAAGATGATCCAACGCACAGGCATATCTGGCAGATCACCTTCAATCTCATTCCAGGAAACGCCCGCATCCGGTGTTTCATAAATACTGGTGACGCCATAATTACTGAGCGTAAAGAGGATGTGATTTTCATCTGCCGGGTCAACAGCAATAGACGAGACCCAGGCTCCAATACCAGTACTATTTAAGGAAGTAACCGTAGTAGCACCTGCCTGATCAGCGTTATCAATCATCACCAGGGCCCCATTGGTGTTGCCCATATATACCCGGTTGGCCACGGATGGCGACACCAACATAGCAGAAACCCGGGCACCACCCAATGCCGTAATCGAATCATTGGTCACGGTATTGGTGCCACCAATATCAGATACCCGGCCAAAACGGCCATTCGTATCGGAGAAGTACAGGATATTTGCCGCATCATCATACTCTGCCGGAGTGATAAACAAGCGGGGATCAGAGCTCGGAACGATGTTTGCAAAACTGCTCCCGCTATCCGTCGAAAGACTAAAAGAACCATCCTGGGTAGAAGCAATCTGGATCGTAGGATCATCCTGGTCGATGAATGCCCAGCCCCCGTCACAGCAGCATAAAACACAGGTCGTTGAATTCATACCCGGATTCTGGAACTTTGGTGTGGCGTTATCCTGTGTGCCGCCAATCATATAATTAGAGCCGTCATCCGGGTGTAGGGCCACCGCATAAAACTGGGTGACATTGTAACTCGCATTTTTATCGGAAACGGTCGGAACGGCATTCGAGGCATCGTAAGATTTATAAACGCCCCCATCATTTCCAAAAAGGATTTGATCGGAATCGCCTGCGTAATACACGATCGCGTGGTGATCAGAATGGATGCCTGGCAGGGCGGTCCAGGTTCCACCGCCATCTGCCGAAACGCTCATACTTACTCCGCCGGCCCACACCCGATTCGCATCATTGGGGTCAACGGCTAAAATGAGGTCATACCAGGCCTGCGTACCAAAACTCCCCGGACAGGTTTGCTGAGTCCAGGAGCCTCCGAAGTCGGTAGATTGATAAACGGCAAAACAGTTTCCGTTATTTGCAGTGGTAGTATCTGCATATATGACATAGATCGTATTTGCAGCACCGGGGGCGGTAGCCAATTCGATCCGGCCAAAATTAGCACTGGGAAGTCCGCTGTTTACGGAAGTCCAGGTATTGCCACCATTGACAGAGCGATATACCCCGTCAAAACGAGCACAGGCATAGAGATCGCCATTCGCGGCAAGCTCAACGTCGGAGATAAAGTTATTTCCGGCAAATACACCCGCCCCTAAGATCCCCGGCCAGGTGCCAGTGAGTGGATCAAATCGACGGAGTTGATTATTAGTAGCAGCATAGAGGGTGCCATTATTATCAAACAGCAACTTCACAATACAAGGGGAGGTCGTTCCATCCATGGGCGGCAATTGGTTCCAGCTGGCACCGCCGTCGGTAGAGTTCCAGATACCCATACCCTGTACGGCATCCTGGTTCCCCCAACATTCCCCTGTGCCGAAAAACAGGTTATTGGAATTGGTAGGATCCTGGACGATGCTGCTTACAGATAAATTCTGAAACAAGTCATTGATAGGCACCCAGTTTGGAACTCCTGCATCAATATTATTGGTACGCCAGAGTCCGCCTGAAACACTGCCGGCCCAAATTGTTTGGCCGCTTGCATCGTTGGCATCAATTAAAATAGCACGGGTACGGCCACCTACATTATCCGGTCCACGCTCATCCCAAAAGATAGGCAGGTCATCGGATGCCCGCATATTGCGTTTAGCTTCTGCTATTTGATATGCTTTGTACAATCTGTATTTGGGTACTTCGCCGGTTGCAGGATCAACAGTCATGTCAAATTCCTGTTGGAAGCGATCACCAATCTCCTGTAGCTTATTTTCTCCTTCCTCCTCAATTTCGATGGGAGTGTTGAAATAAAACAAAGCGAGGATGGCAAGCGTCAAAACGCCGAGCCAGGTTCCGCTTTTTTTTGTTAAATACGTTTTCATGATTTCTGTTTTTGGATGATCAAAGGCTTATTGCTCCAGTTCTTCTACCCGCTTGCGCAGGTTTTCATTCTCTGCCCGCAGGGCATCCAATTCTTTATCCATTTCGATCATATACAAAAACAGCTCTTCAATTTTCTCTTGTTGTTTAACGGTAATATCGCCGAGTTCCAGTCCGTTTGCTTCCACCTCTGCGGAGGAAGGCATATTTGGCAGCTTCCCGTTTTCCTCGATATAGGACTCCACATTTTCCAGATTTAGGCGCTGGTAGCCCGGGTCGAATACATAGTCTGCCCAACCGGTGCGTACCCGAATCTCTTCGGTCAGGATACCGCCGGCAGCAAAAATGGTATAGTTTGTCAGATCGGAGGCGCCCAGGGAGGTCGGCGTATTTAGGGTGCCAATGGCGAGTTTACCGGTATTTGTCAAAAGCATTAAATCGTTTAGGTTGGCTCCCGTATCATCCAGTCCGCCTCGAAAATACAGGTCGCCATCGGTTTGCAACGAAAGCTCCATATCAAATTCGCCGCCGGTAGATCGATCCAGTCGAAGGACCGGATTGTCGGGAGCAGAGAGTGTCAACAACTGATCGGGTGCCTCTGTTCCGATACCAACCAGGCCGGCATTATCAAATACGACGAAGTTGGACAGGGCCCCACCTGTACCATCAGCACCGCCCCGGAAATAGAGATTTCCATTTGCGCCATTGTACAGTTCATAATCAGATTCTCCGGCACCATTGCGCTCCAGGCGAAGGACGGGCTCTGCATTGGAGAGCGTCAGTAATTGATCCGGGTTATCTGTACCAATACCTACCCGCCCCAGGTAATTTATCACCATGAAGTTGGAGAGTGCGGCACCAACGCCGTCTAAACCACCACGGAAAAACAGGTTTCCATCGGTACCATTGTACAGTTCAAAATCCCGCTCACCGGCGTTTGATCGATCAAAACGGATCACAGGCAAACTGGAATGCGATACGGTAAATAATTGCTGGGGGGTAACGGTATTCACCCCCACATTTCCGTTGTGGAGGATAGACATCCGACTGGTACTGTCGGTTCTGAAAACCAGATTGGATTCAAATCCGATATCAGTAACCGGGCTGGTAATCCAGGAAGTGATTTCAGTACCGGTGTGCCAAATCCCGGAATTTACATGTCCGCGGAAGCGGATAAAGGCCAGCGTGTCGCCCTGAGCGACGGTCACTTTACCATAAACAGGATCATAGCCGTTGTGGCGAAAGAACTCTACACGTGGATACACTCCACTGTAATTTTGGGCCTGCACTTCAGGCGTTTGAAGAAACAGAAATCCCAGCATTAGGAACAAGGTAACGGTAATGCGTTTCATCAGATAGGTTTTAAAAGTTGATAAATGATATAAAATCGATAGTTGTGAAAACTACCGGAAGGGATTGCTTGTGAAATTATATTCCAGCAAACGAAAAAAGGTTACCAACAAAAAAAGACGCACTCCCGGCAGGAGATACGTCTTCATAAAAAACCAAATCTGAAATCTTTAGGCGCTTTAAAATTTAAGAATTTTTATTTCAGTTCGGCGATTCATCTGATGGTCCTCTTCCGAGCAACGCACTCCATCCTGGCAATGATTGGCTAAGCGGGATTCGCCATATCCTTTTGCTGTGATCCGACCAGCTGAAATGCCTTTGGAAATAATGTACTTCACGGCAGATTCTGCCCGGGCCTGAGAAAGCTTCATATTATAGTCGTCCTCGCCGCGGCTGTCGGTATGTGAGCCAAGTTCAATCACAATGGTTGGATTAGACTGGAGAATTTTAACCAGTTTATCAAGCTCCACCGCTGCATCTTTCCGGATATTGGATTTATCAAAGTCATAAAGGATATTCTCAAAATTCACATTGCCGATGGTGCCTCCGTCGAGGGTGATTTCTTTGCCTATGATAATCTCCTCAATGGTCAGGTACAGTTTTACAAAAAGGGTGGTTGACCGATCCAATCCTTTGGTGGTCGCTTCCTGGATACTCGTAAAGTAGCCATCCTTTTCACCGCTGATCTGAAAATCTGATTGCTGGGTGAGTTGGAAAGAAAAATTGCCTTCCGCATCGGAGTAAGCCACATGCTCTTCGTCTTTGGTTACGTTATACAACTTCACCTTGGCGCCTTCGACAGGCAACTGGGTGGTGCGATTGAGGGCTTTCCCATTGAGCGAAAAGCGGGGATCATTGTGGGTGAGTTTTACAAACAATGGTTCGTCTTCCGGAACTTCAAAAGTCAGTACCGTTTCCCGGGTTGTATTGATCTCGTGCAGAATGCCGCTCACGATATACTTGGCATCCGCATCAAGAGAGAAGGAAAATCGACCGTCATTGGAAGTGGTAAAGGTCTGTTTCATACCGGTAAGCTGGTTGATCGCTGTCACAGCCACATTGGGCAGGGGAATGGAAGTAAATTCATCCACAACGATCCCGTTCAGGTTGATACTTCCTTTTTTTCGGGAAAATTGGAAGATATCATCTGTTCCATTTCCGGAGGCTCGATTACTGGCAAAATAACCGCTATTTAAGCCGTCGGCCGTAATCAGGGCAATATCATCCTTATTGCTATTGATTTCGCCACCCAGGTTTCGGGGACTGGTCCAGAAGCCGTTTTCATAGCTGGAGACAAAGAGGTCATAACCTCCTAAACCGGGCAAACCATCAGAAGCAAAATAGAGGTTTCCGTCATTTGCCAGGAAGGGATAACATTCATTCCCGGATGAGTTCACAGGTGCACCCAGATTTTCCGGCGGGCCCCAGCGGCCTCCCTGATCACGGCAGACAAACAGATCCCGGCCACCCAGTCCGTCTCGATCTGAGGCAAAAATCAGGAGTTTACCATCCGGACTGATACTGGGGTGCAGGTTGCTGAATTCGGAGGAATTATAGGGAAAGGGCGCGCCCTCAATCCATTGTCCGTTTTCCAGATGTGCCTGATAGATCGACAAACGTACCACATCGTCTCTGCCTTTTTCCTTCCGCGCCTGGCTCCGGGTAAAATACATGGTTTTGCCATCTGCCGAAATGCTGGCAGCACCATTATGGTATGCCCCACCCAGGTTTCCCGGAAGGGCCTTGGCGTCTAACATCCCATTTTGGGTGCTGTACAAAGCATGGTAAGAACGACCTGTCCAGGGATCGGTTTTACCTTCCCTATCGGTTACAAAAATCAATTCACCATTCCAAAACATGGGAGCGTAATCTGAGTTTTCGCTATTGAATGCCACCCCATAGATATCGTAGGAAAGCTTCGATTTTGTCAGCAATTCCTGATTTTGAATAGACTCCAATAAGGCCTGTCCCTTACTGTCATCCGGTCTCGCTATGGTGTAGGCTTCCGCCCAGGTGGCAGCCTCCTCTGTATTGCCTGTGGCTAAAAGCATGGTCGCATAATAATATTTCACCTGTGGATCCACCTGCGGCTGCTCGACAGCCTGTCCATACCAATAAACTGCTTTGTCGTATTGATCGGTCAACCGGTAACTGTCTGCGAGTTGTACCATGGCCTGCGGATTTTGATCACTTTTCAGGCCTTTCTCGTAATAATCGATCGCTTTTTGATATTCCAGTCGGCCGTAGGCGGTATCTCCTTTTTGAAGAGCAGCGCTTGTATTGCAACCCATCCAAAGTACCAGACAGGTAAAACCTAGGAAGTATTTTAAATTTTTCATGTCAATGATCTTTTGAAAATTAGCGTGGGTTGTCAATCTTGGTTACTTGCTCGCCGAAGCTGTACCCAACCATAACTTCGAAGGTGGCATCCGTATATGGCCTCAGTTTGGATACGGTAAAATCGTATCCGAGTCCGATTCGAAGATGCGAATTTGGGTAAATCGTTACGCTGGCGTTGAGCGCATCGCCAGTACGGTAGGAGACCCCCATTGCGAAATATTCATTCAGCAATAAGCCTGCATTTAAATGTGCCTGCACAGGCGCAGCTTCCTGAAAGCTCAACAATAAGGAGGGGCGAAATTGCATACCCGAATCACCCAGGTCAATCCAGGCTCCGGTCTGTGCATAAAAGTGCCTTTTGATAAAAGTTGGAAACAGGTCATTCCCATTCAAATCAACAGCGATCAGGTTTGGTGTGGCTAATGCTACAAAAAACACATCATGCTGGTAGAGCACTCCGGTACCAAAATAAAGGTTGGCCGGACTATTGGTCTGTTGGTAATACGGGTCAAGTTGGTCGGCTTGCAGGTCGGCAAAATTAAAGCCAAACAGAGCCATGCCCGCTTTCAGACCAAGCAGTAACCTGCCCGAAGGAAGGTCGATGATATAAGAGTAATTGGTTGACACATCCGTACGGCGCTCCACTCCTATCCTATCGTGGAAGAGGGTGAGCCCCAGTCCGATATTTTTGTCGTTTAAAGCGCCTTCTGTAGAAAGCAGGATGGTAGCTGGCGAACCATCTATACCAATCCATTGTCGGCGGAAACTGGCGTTCACATCAACATTACCCTGGCTGCCGGCGTAGGCCGGATTAAAGACCAGGGAGTTAAACATGTATTTGGTAAACATGGGATCTTGCTGTCCGGCAGCCAGAAATGGAAGCAGGCATATTATTGAAATCATCAGGAGTCGAGTCATGATCATTTTATTTTGCATGAAAAGTGGGTAAAAAAGGGGCGGCTCATTCGGTGGACCGCCCCACTGTTTTTAATTGCGTATATCCAGATACCCGTTGCGCTGTACGTTCAACTCGGTGAAATCCAGGATATAGAAATAGGTACCATCGGGTAAGGGGTTGTTGTTTACGCCCAGCCCATTCCAATTTGGACCATCCTCATAGGAGGCCTGCTCATATACAATATTTCCCCAGCGGTTATAGATGGTGAGGTTGACAGCTTCACAGCGGTCTATGCCGTCGATTACAAACTCATCGTTAAATCCGTCGCCGTTTGGTGTCAAACCATTGTGGATCACTACCGGACCGGATCCGCATAAATCATCAGATTGCATATCACAATCCAGCTCCAGAATTTCTTTGCAAACCACTTCTCCCCGACCGTTTAGCCAGCGTACTTCCATCTGGTAAGGCGGTGCCGGAATAGAGGTTTGATCAAAGCAGAAATTGATCAGGTTTGTAAACAGTCCGTAGGGTACCTGTCCGTTATTTTGCTGACGCCATTCGAGCAATTGCGCATTCACCAACGTACTTTTCCAGTTTGCTGCGGATGGCCCGCCGGGGAAATGGCTTCCAAAATCCACACCGGGCGTCAGGGATTCGATTTGGATGCCGCCGATATAGCGGGCGTATTGATTTTCTATATCCAGACTAAAACAACAGGAGTCGCTGGAGATATTCGGGATGCTCAATTGTCCGCAATCTGCTTCTTCGCCGCAAGGCGGGAAATACAGGGTATCAACCCGATTCTCAAAACAGCAGGTATCTGCACTTGGTCCGTTAAAGAAAGCCAGTCGATAGGTCAGCACCGCAAAGTCGGACGGGGCCGGAAATCCGGCCGTACTCTCCAGACAGGTCGTTATTGTTTGTGATTGGCCGCTGGCAAGTGGTGGATTCAGGTTAAACAATCCGCCGGAAGGCGTAATAATAACATCTGAAGGCGCGGCAACCTGCACAAATAAATCGGTAGCTGTAAACGGAATCGAGGAGGT
This sequence comes from Saprospiraceae bacterium, assembly GCA_020437105.1. Taxonomy (GTDB): domain Bacteria; phylum Bacteroidota; class Bacteroidia; order Chitinophagales; family Saprospiraceae; genus JAAEZH01. The sequence continues at coordinate 8,999 of JAGQWR010000057.1, read as the reverse complement.
ATTGGTCACCGTAAACTCGTACACGTATTTCTGATTCTCTGCATCACAGACCAGGTCGCGGTCGGAAATTTCCAGACAGGCATACTCCGCATCACATTGGAATGTCAGGGTATCTACACAAACCAGGCTATCGGAGCAAAGGCATCCTTCGGTAAACCATTTGATCAATACCTGTTGGGGAACTTCCGATGGATCGTTGATGTCATCCAGGCAAAACTGTATGATATCGGGGGTGGTTCCGGATGGTACTGTGCCACCATTTGGCACCCAAACGATGGATCGTGGATTAGATCCCGGGTAAACACCCCAGTTGGAAGCCTGTGGACCGCCGAGTCCGTGGTATCCGTAGAGCACGCCCGGCGTCAAAATTTCTGTTTCGATTTTGGTGAAAAAGTCGAGCGAGCAGTCGTTGACGATATCCAGCGAATAACAGCAGGCGCCATCCTGCGCATCCAGATCATTGACAATGATAGCTTTATCTTCACAAGGATCACAGCAGGGCTCCAGTAAGATGGTAATTTCATCGGCCGCATGGCAGCAATAATCATCGCTTACCAGTCCAAGTTTGAAATCAATCAGTGTTGGGCTAAGGATCGGACTACTCGACACAAACTTCACACACATTACATTTGAGGTGGCTCCCGAAGCCAGCGGATTGGGGCTTGTGGGGAGGGCCAGGGCAGTGAGGTAATTTGAAGCACTACAACTGCTGAACCCAAAACCCGGTGTGATATCCTGGAAGTAAACAGTATGAACAGGTTGGCCGGTATTATTAACAACCTTAAAATTAAACACATATTCATAAGGGCTATCCGGGCTGCAATCGACCTCATAGTCAACGATGCTTACACAGGCATCCGGGTTGTCAATATTACATTCCGTGACAAATGTTTCGCGGCAAACAGCGTATTCTTCTCCGTTGGGTCCGAGGGCATACCACTTGATACCCAGTACTTGTGGGCTTGTGGGGTTGGCGCCTGTCGGCGAAATACAGAATTCTAAAACATCAAGCTGGTTTCCGTTTCCGCTAGGTATCTGTCCGCTGTTATGCCCAACCTGAATAACAGTATTTGACGGAATGCTATGCCAGTTATACCCCGATCCCACAGACAGGCTTCCCGTATTAAAGATCCAATCCGGTGAAAGCATTTTTATTTCTACGAATGCGATTGGAAAACCACCAGATGGGAGCATACTATTCAGATCCAGACTATAACAACACATATCTCCCCCGATATCATTGACTGTAAATTCTAATTCCCCGCAAGGGAAATTTTGGTCAGAGGTACAATCACATCTAAAGACTTCCACATCGCCGATTCCACCCTTGTTGCTCAGATTGCCGTAGAGGCCGTCAAAATCGACAAACAGGTCTGTCTGGCTATTATTTGCCAAGGCATTTCCTGTGAATGGAATTCCCTGAATGCCATAGATCACATCCGAAACCTGATCAGCCATCAGGTAGTTTCCGCTGGCCCAGATCAGGGAATCGCAACCGTAACCGAGGTCGCCATTAATTTCTTTATTCGTAAAGTCAATTCCACCAGCAGAGCTGAGTCCGTTGAAGGACTCCCCGATAAAATACTGGTATTGGAACGTCCAGACGCCTCCGATCAATTCGTATAGCGAGACCTGGGAACCATGAAAATCACCTCGTTCAGCCAACAGCATGTGCCCTTCCCGGGAAAAGGCGATATCCGTTACCGCATCCTGATAGCCGTCCACATCCGGAATTTCCAACTTCGGAGTAGTTGAGTTATCTCCAAATAAGCCGCCACCCAGCGGATTGGCCATAAATTCTCCGGATGGATCCAGTTGGACAGACCAAATCTCGCTGCTGATCGAAGCATCATGTGCACCGTCCCGGTTAAAATAGAGGCGATTGGTATTTGTATTTGGATCAAAATACACACCGATCCCCCAAAGGCGTTCTGCCGAAGTAACCATACCCGGGCTTCCCGGAGTATCTACTGTAAAGGGGTCATAAATACTGAGGATTATCCCGGAAGTTGGATCAATGCGATAGATCCGACCGTCTTCCAGATTCGTAGCATAGAGGAATTTGCCTTGCGGATCGTAGACTACATTTCCGATGCCGTTGCCTAATCCGCCAGTGTTTGGGATAACTGAGGCGCCTACGGTATTTTGATTATCAACATTAAGAGTCGTAACCAATTGGTCAGTGCTTTCGAGGCAATTTACATCTGCTTTGTAAATGCCGGCAGTACCCGCCGGACCAGCGGAACCAGGGAAGGCACCCGGCCAGGCCATAAAGGAATAGACATCGGAGGCTGCCAGATAAACATTTCCGACTACGTCAATGGCCGTACCAAATACCTGTCCCATCTCTCCGACCGTCCAGGTGATCGGCATGATCTTAGGTACAGCCGTACCGCTAGATGGGTTACCCCAATCGTCGCCAATGGGTGCCTGAGAATTATATCGCATATCGATAACTGCCGCCACCGGTGCAGTCGGATCATTTATTTCACCATAACAGGTGACCACACCCATGCCGCAAAAAAGCGTATCACAACCTCCCGGAGGAGGCATCAAATAAGCAGTATCGGAATGATCTGTCGGGGCTGCCGCCTGCCGGGTCAGATTAAGGAAAGGCCAAAATGCCAGTAGCATCAGAGAAAAAATGGAATATGATTTCATAATTTGGGTTTTTAAACTACCTATGTTCAAGCGTAGCTACGCTAGGTAGTAGCACCCTGGCTGGAAATCTTACGATTCAAAAAGAAAAAAGTAGAAAGGCAGTACCAACGCATTGACCTTTCCGGCAAAACGTATCTTTAACTTCGAAGAAAATCGAACACCATGCACTTGAGTACCCTGGACTGGTCCTTTGTAGCGGCCTTTTTTATCATTTCCCTGGTATTGGGACTGTGGGCCAGCCGCAAAGCCGGAAAGAACTTTACCGAGTATTTCCTATCCGGCAGGAATATGCCCTGGTGGTTGCTGGGAATTTCGATGGTTGCTACGACCTTTTCTGCAGACACGCCCAACCTGGTTACTGAATTTGTGCGTACCGGGGGGGTCTCCAAAAACTGGCTGTGGTGGTCCTTCCTGCTCACCGGCATGCTAACCGTTTTTGTGTATGCCAAGCTTTGGCGTCGGTCTGGTGTATTGTCGGATTTGGAGTTTTACGAGTTGCGATACGGTGGCAAAATGGCTGCCTTTTTACGTGGCTTCCGGGCAGTATATCTCGGGGTGTTTTTCAACGTCTTTATTATGGGTACGGTCTTATTAGCGGGAACCAAAATCGGTGCCGTTTTACTTGGGCTGGACCAAAATGTCACACTGCTCATCACCTGTGTCATTACGGTAGTCTATACCGCACTGGGCGGATTACGGGGTGTGTTGCTCACTGATTTTTTTCAATTCTTACTGGCAATGGGCGGCATGGTAGCCGCTGCCCTTGTATTACTCAATCACCCTGATATTGGTGGTTTGAGTAATTTGCTGACCCATGAGAATGTACAGGGCAAACTCGAGCTGCTGCCTGATTTTAAAGATACGAATGCCTTATTGCCCTTACTCATTATTCCGCTGGCCGTACAATGGTGGGCGGTTTGGTATCCGGGAGCTGAGCCGGGAGGCGGAGGCTATGTAGCCCAGCGCATGCTTGCCGCGAAAGACGAAAAAAATGCGATTGGGGCTACCCTGCTTTTTAATGTTGCCCATTATGCGTTGCGGCCCTGGCCCTGGATTCTGATTGCCTTATGTTCGCTCGTTCTTTTTCCGGACATTGCCTCACTGGAAGCCGTTTATGGCAGTACCGGAATTGATATAAAAGATGACCTGGCATTTCCGGCCGTGCTTCAATATTTACCAAGTGGATTACTGGGTATTGTTGTGGCCTCACTGATTGCCGCCCTGATGTCCACCATATCTACCCACCTGAATTGGGGATCTTCCTATATCGTACACGATGTATATCAGCGCTTTTACCGCAAGGAGGCCAGTGACAGCGAACTTGTGATGGTAGGTCGGATAAGCACCATTTTTCTGGTGATTCTGGCAGCCTTTTACGCGCTGTTTCTGCAAAGCGCCGGACAGGCATTTGGCATCATTCTGAGCATTGGTGCCGGCACCGGCCTGATTTTCATTCTCCGTTGGTTTTGGTGGCGGATAAATGCCTACAGTGAGCTCACCGCCATGATCGTTTCCTTTCTGGTTACCCTTTTCTTTGAAATCTGGTTTCCGGACGCCAAAGACCATGTGCAATTACTCTGGGTAGTGGGTGTCACCACCCTTGCCTGGGTGAGTGTTACAATGCTCACCGCACCCGAGAGTCACGACATCCTCTGGAAATTTGTTAAATTGGTTCGTCCGCACGCCATGGGTTGGAAGCCGGTATTGGCTAAAGCAAAGGCAGCCGGAGCAGTTGAAGCTGAAGGATTATCGACAGGCAATTTGACACTGGAAATAGCGGCTATGTTTATCGGTTGCTTCACTGTCTATGGCGTACTTTTTGGCACAGGCTATTGGATTTATGGCGAGACAAGTTCCGCCTTAATGGCAAGCGGTGTAGCCATCATTGGCACCTGGATCCTGGTGCGACTTTGGACAAAATATCGGATTTTCAGTTAAGGCAGGAAATCTGACAGCTGACTTTATGTTCCGGAAAACAGGAAAGTGGTGAACTACTTTTCTGTTTATCCTATATACTTAAAAAACAACGTATTCAATTTATGGTCTTTTGCATTCGAAAAACCCTTAGTCAATTTATTCTTCCTTTTTTTCTATTCTTCCTGCTTCCGTTTGTTGCAAAATCTCAGTCTGATGTTGGTGCACCGCCGGTCACGCTACTCAATCCGCAAAATACGGTGTGGGTGCATTTGTATTATTTACAGGCGAATAGTTACCAACCAGAACTCGCTGCACAAACCATTACGCCCCAGGTTGCAGATCGTGATGAAGCACAACAGATAGCCATTCAAATAAAGCAGGTACTTGATGCAAAAGGATTGTATGTAGCTATTGAGAATATTCCGCTCGCTGCAAATTATATGGACAGTACCCAAAATGAAAATATATACACCCCTTTCCCGAGAGAGTTACCAGCTGTTTATTTGAAGAAGGAAAATGGAAAATGGTATTATTCACTGGAAACCAGTCAGCAAATTGCCAAAATTCATGCTGGCTTGTTTTTGTTTGCCAACGATCGACTGGCTTCCTTTCTTCCGGACTGGGGGAAAAAGAACTTTTTGGGATTAGCCATTTGGCAGTATATCGGTTTAGCGCTACTCGTTTGCATTTTGGCTTTATTTCACCTCATTCTAAGCCGTCTGTTACGCCCGCTTGTCAGTAGAATAAGCCGATCCAAAATGCAGCCTTCTCTGGTGGACGTTAAGCTTACGCAGAAGATTGCCAAATTGCTTAGCTATTTGGTATTATTTCAGGTTGGTCGCTTGTTGCTTCCAAATTTGATGCTGCCCATAAAATGGTCTCAATTTTTGGTTGTCGGGATTCGTATTGCAGCAGCGCTTCTGGTGATGCTCATTTTGCTACGTATAGTAGATGTGTTCATGTTGTACAGCAAACGGTTTACGGAATCTACATCTAGCAGGATGGACGAGCAGCTCATTCCGATCGTAAAAAGACTGCTGCAGGTGGTAGTCGTTATCGGTGCCCTGATTCAAATTTTGCGATTACTCGAATTTAATGTTACTGCATTGATCGCAGGTGTTTCCATTGGTGGTTTGGCACTCGCACTGGCCGCCCAGGATACCGTAAAAAACCTGATCGGCTCTGCTATGATTTTCTTTGACCGGCCTTTCCAAATTGGCGATTGGATAGAAGGCAGCGGTTTTGCCGGAACGGTTACGGAAGTGGGATTTCGGACAACCCGACTACAACAGGTTGATTCCTCCATTATTTCGGTACCAAATGGTACGATTGCGAATATCGCGGTCACTAATCTGGGGGCACGAGTTTTCCGGCTGATGAACATCAAAATCGGAATCATGTATAATACGCCGCCTGCGCGCATTCAGCTTTTTTTAGATGGCTTACGCGGCTTGGTGATTGCCCACCCCAAGGTGATGGATACCGGCTACAACATTTATCTGAATGAAATGGCAGACTCTTCGCTTAACATTCTTTTTCGGGCACCGATCCAGGTTCCTGACTATTCCTCCGAATTAAGAGTACGCGAGGAAATTTATTTCGGTATTCTGGAACTGGGAGAAGAACTCAATGTAAGCTTCGCTTTCCCAAGTCGGTCTTTATATATTGAAAACCCGGAAGCGGCGGAAAGTACAGCTACGGCTGCGCACCTTCAAACATTCCTGGAAAAGTATAAGGGCAAATTTAATGGGCCGCAGGCTTAATCGGGATAATTTATCATTTTTCTGATCAGTGAAATCTGACCTAAATGGTAATAGGAATGCTCAATTAGGCCTTCAATGTTTCGTCGATAATCGCCGTATTTCTCGTCAACAAAAATGGCATCTAATTGCTGATCCGACATGCGTTCCACCTGGCTAGCAAATGCCTCTGCGTTTGTCCGGAATTCATTCAACATGTTTTCCCAGTCCTCTTTGGATGTAATGGGAGGCAGGTCAAAGCTATATTTATCCCGGATCTCCAGCGCGCCGCCTTCGAAAACATTTAAGATGCCTGCCAGATAATAATTTACGTGGTATGTCAGCCCGGCGATCGTATTTAAGGTACCGATTTTTTGCGTGGCCTGCTTCCAGGTCACATTCGACAATTGATCCTTGTAATTGGTATTGGCAATCCATTTTCCGGACAACAGGACTTCTCTCAAACGAGCGGCGAGTTGATTTGAATTTTCCATTTATAGAGGGGTTGGTTACGGCTATTTCGGTAATTAAGAAACAAAAAGTAAATCAAAACCGTTAATTTTAGGAAACAAAGAATTAAACAAATCTTTATGAGTGCTTTAAAGATCCGATCCGAATTACATGAGTTGATCGACCAGGTAGATGAACGTTTCCTCAGAGCTGTCTATCTGATGGTTAGCACTTATCAGGGCAAAGACCCGATTATTGGTTACGACCTTGACGGCAGACCTAGAACAGCTTCAGAACTGACTGACATACTAGAAAATGAAGTGGCTCTGGCTAGACGAGGAGAATATATAACGATCGAAGCCTTCCAAAAAGAATCTGCGCAATGGGGCAAACCTACCAAGTAATATTAACACCTGGAGCACAGAACGATATCCGAAACATATACGATTATCTTATGGAAAATGCCTCTTACGAATCGGCCGAGCGGGTTCGCTTGGGGATCGAAGAGGAAATGATCAACCTAGCTGACATGCCTGAATCCAAAGGGTTGTTACAAGGAACTACCAGCCAAACGGTGTATCGGAGAGTATTGAAATGGTCTTACCGCATCATCTTTACTATAGAAGAAGCAGAATTAAGAGTCTTGGTAGTAAGGATTGATCATGAGAAAATGGATCCTGCAGGCCTGGAAAACCTGCCTTAAGTTGGGTTCCTAAAGGGGCTGCATATCTAGACAGTAAAATGACGTTTGCAGCCACTTTTAAGCCTCCCCAATAAGAGGAAAGTTTAAAACATAAGGCCGTACCGGCCACCCCTACTCCTCTCTCCCGCCTTTCAAATAATCCTGATACTCTTTGAGTCGGGCCCACTCTCCATCCAATGCCAGTTGGGCCTGCACAGGCCAGGTTGTCGGAGTGTGCATCCGATAGCGATCACCTGCCTGGAGCAGGATCTCCTTCAAGTCATCCGGGTTTGTGCCGGCTAATTCCGACCAGGTTTTAATGCCTGCTTTTTTGAGGACCTTTTCAATCTTCGGACCAATACCTTCCACGATCTTAAGGTCGCTTGGTTTATTTGGGAAAACTGCCTGACTAATCAGCGCATCCGGATGTTCTTCTTTAATTTCTGCCAGCCGACCTGCTTGTCCGACCCAATCATCGCGCAGGATACGGCCTGGAAAAAACCCGATAGCAATAGTAATCCGTTCGATGAGCTCTTTGTCAAAGGAAGCGACTTGCTCGTAGGTATAAATCCCAATTTCATTAAGCTGATTTTCAATAAAGGGACCGATACCATTAATCAGCTTTAAATCATCCTGGTGTTTTGCCTTGGCCTTTGGAATTTTGGTTCCAATCGCAGCCTGAACATCTAATCGGGCTGCTTGTTTGGCAGCATCTTCCGATTCTGTTGCATCGTCTTCTACAGACGCTGGTTGTTCCACTGCAATGGCACCCAATTCAAGCGGTGCGCCGCCGCCTTTAATATCATCTATTTCGGATCGGAGGCTTTGGTTGTCATTTTCCAGTTGTTGAAGTTTTTCCTCAAAGGCTGCCATTCGGCGAATGGTGGCGTTGTAGGAACTTTGCATTTCAGCCAGGCCATCCACTGCATCTTCCGACAGGCTGGTGCCTTGTTGCTGCTCGCTGCTCAATAAGGTGTTTTGAGTACGCAGACCTACGATTTGCTCATTTAATACCTCAATGTTTGATTCATAAGATTCAACCATTTCGTTGAGCTGTCCATTCTTTTCCTCCAGTGCCCGGCATTGAGTACGCAGGCGATCATGGGCGAGCTGCAGGGTTTGCAAATCGCCTTTTGCCTGGTCGGTATTTTTCTTCCATTCGAGCAGGGTCTTTTTGTTTGCTTCAATTTGCTCCCGGGCCACAGTCAATTCCGCTTCGGTGCCATAGGCTTTATCCTGCACTGTTTTCAGTTCATTTCGCAAGCGCCTGACACGCCCACCCCAAAGTATCCAGGCCAGAATAAACCCAAAGAGGAAGAAAATTATATTGAAGACCATAAACACGGTGCTGTCTTCAGAGGTAAATGCGTCAAAAAAAGTGGAGAGATCCATGGATCTGTATTTTTTAGTATAAAAGTTATCTCAGCAGGCCTACAATATAAAGATTTTTGGCACGCCGACTTTATTTTTAGAATACAGAGTGTGAGGGGGGTGGTTTTAGGGCTGCGCCCGGTCCAGGGTCTAAGGTCGATTAGGGCTTTTAGCCCTTT
>JAGQWR010000056.1:12640-44958 GCA_020437105.1 Saprospiraceae bacterium | reverse complement strand
ACACGACTTAATGATATTCAACAATTTTGAATGCTGACTTTTTAACTCTAAATATGACATCCAAATAGCCAACTACAATCCAATATAGGAATTGATACCCGTAAAATGAACCTATCTTTACATCAGTAAAAATCAAAAACATGAAAATTAACTTTACCTGGATAATATTGCTCTTTGTTGGAAACAGCCTGCTGGGGCAGTCCAATAGCCTTAATATGGACTTGGTGGGTTCCTGGGACGATGATCAATTGCCTTCTGCCTTTTACGGTGCTTTCAATGAAATTTGGGGATATACGGATTGCGACGGACATGAGTATGCCATTATTGGTTCCTCTGCCTATGTGCACTTTTTCGATCTGGCTGATCCTACCCAGCCGGTAGAGATTGATCGATTTGAAGGGGGTGATGTCACCGTTTGGCGGGACATGAAAACCTATGGCGATCGGGCCTATTCTGTATGCGACGGCTGCTCTGAAGGCATGATGATCTTTGATTTATCTGATTTGCCAAACTCGGTGACCAAAGTTGATCAGACAAATGCATTTTTCGATAACTCGCATAATATTTTTGTGGACGAAGCCCAGGGCAGATTGTATGCAGCGGGCACCAACACCACTTCTTTTGGGCTGGTGGTACTTGATCTCAACGACAATCCGGATGCACCTCAATTAATTGGCAATGAGCTTCTGCCTGGTGGTTATATCCATGATCTGTATGTCAGAGACAACCTGGTTTATGCCAATTCGGCCGGCAATGGCCTTTATATCTACGACTTTACAGACGCATCAAATCCGGTAGTACTCGGTACAATGACCGAATACGAAGAGCAGGGCTACAACCACAGTGGCTGGTTAAATGATGCTGGCACCAAAATGGTGATGATGGACGAGACACACGGAACCGGCGTTAAGTTGGTCGATGTTTCAGACTTTGATGCCATTTCGGTGGAGTCTATTTTCCGATCCACTTTATTGGCTCCTGATTTCACTAACAGCGTGGGGCATAATGCTTTTATCCGGGGTAACCTGGCATTTGTTTCTTACTACCACGATGGGTTACAGGTGTTTGACCTGACTGATCCGGAGAATGTTGAAAAGGTGGCTTTTTACGACACCGAATTAGGAAATACCGATTATGAAGGATATACCGGCAACTGGGGTGTTTATCCATTCCTGCCTTCCGGTTTGATACTGGCATCTGACATGCACAACGGTTTACATATTTTCAGCTTAGACAGTCTTATTGGTCTGACGCCTACCTTCCCGATTACCTACCCGGATGTTGCGATGATTTCGGGCGATACAGCGGTCTGTTATGGAGAAACTATTGAACTTTTCACAACCGGTACTGCCAGCACCTACCAATGGATGCTGGATGGGAATGTGATAGCCGACTCTGATACGCCAAGTCTGGAAGTAACCGAGTCTGGAAATTATGATGTGTTGGCAAGTAACCTGCATTGTAGTGTACTGACTGAAGCTGTAAACATCGACTTTCATGTGGCGGCTACCCCAACAATCATCTTCGATTCAGCGGGTTTTTCAACAGCCTCGCCTGCCAGTTCATATCAGTGGTATCTAAACGGGGTACCAATTCCGGGCGCAACGGAATCAACATACATCCCAACTATGGCAGGAGTATATACGGTAGAAATAACCGATGACTTTGGATGTTCTGCTGTCTCTGAAAACCTGGAACTAGTATCAGTAGATGGTATCCCAAGCCTGGATCTAAACGGGCAACTGGAATTATTTCCGAATCCTGCCAGTCAGGAAGTGCAGCTTAGCCTGGCTGGGGTTTCCCAAACACTGCAATACAATGTATTAGGTCTCACCGGACGGAAATTGCAAACGGGTACCTGGAATACCGCCTCCGATCTGTTTATTCAGGTATCTGATTTTCCTGCCGGATTGTATATGATTCAACTATGGAATGAATCCGGTCAAGTGACCCACAAGTTGGTTGTGGAGTAAGGATATTCCGGAAATAAGCGGATATAAAAAACCTGCCTGTGCGCTGCACAGGCAGGTTTTTTATTTTGATCCGAAGTTAATCCCGCAAACTTAACTCGATGCGCCCTTCCCCAAAATTGATTTCCAGTCGCTCACGCTCCTGGATCCACTCCAGAACTTCTGCGCCCAGAAACTGCTTCCGCCAGTCGGTGTTTAACAACTCTGAATGATAGCCTGGATCTGATTTCATGTTATTCAATTCCCCTCTCGGAAAAACCAATTGTACGGAGATTCCTTCCTTCAGGCAACGATATTTTACCATGAGGTACAACATATCTAATATCAACTCATACTCTTCATTCTCTGAAGGGCCGTCGGGCAAACGGGCGATCAAGCCTAGTTCCTCCGGTGTGGCCTCTCTTTCGTAAAAATCAACAAAACGATCACCATGGCGCTTGATCACTGAATCAGATAAACGCCGGTTATTATCAAGTCCTTTTTTCCCGGAAGGAATTGCCCGAATCAAATTCCCCATATTCTTGGAAGAAAAGACCATCTCCTTCGAGTAGTTTTTTTCACGGGCCACCTCGTCTCGCCAACGCAATAAACGGATCAGGAATATTTGCTGCTTAGGACGCAGTTTGGAAATCAGATTGTTGCCAAGGATTTCTTTATCCGGGTCTCTTTGGTAATATTCGGCCGACTCCCAAATCTGAAGTTCCTGCCTGACCCAGTCAACCCGGCCGGTTTCCTCCAATTTCTTTAACAGCGACTTATACAATCCCGGCAAATACAAAATATCGTTTAGAGCATAGGAAAGCTGTTCGGGTTGAATAGGGCGACCTTCCCAATTGGAGACCCCATAATCTTTTTTCACCCGGTCACCTAATTCAGCTTCCACGATTTTAGAGTACGAAATCGGATAGCGATAACTACAGAAACCGGCAGCTATCTGAATATCAAAGAGGTTCTTGGGAATTAAGCCAAACTGCTCCTCCAGAAGCCGATAATCGTTTTCACCGGCATGTGTTAGTACCAGAATGGATGGATCAGATAGCATATTCAGGAAAGGCCAGAGATCATCAATGGCCAGGGGATCGATGATATAATCGCCATTTTGGGTTCCTACCTGAATAAGGCAGAGTAAGGTCTGATAGCGTTTTTCACCTACAAATTCGGTATCAAAAGCCAGCCAGTCAATATCGGCATTATCTTCAGCGAAAGCTCTTAGAGCCTCGGGGGTATCAATAAAAGTAAAGGATGGGTTTGTTTTCATCATAGTGTGATCAAAGATATTGTTTTGTTGGTAGATCACTCTGCCAAAGGCGATTTTGAACGGCAAATATTCAACTACAAGCGGAAATTAGTTAGAGTTGCATCCACAATTTGCCGTAATTTTATGCATTCAACACAAGCTCCAAACAAATTTTACGTCAAAGAACGCGTTATATTAAAAAGTAAAAACCACCATGGCCGATAATCAGTTTCAGGGTAATACAGAAAAAAAGAAAAAAAACAAGGGGCTGCGTATTTTAAAACGCTTCTTTCTCCTCATTGTCATTTTGTTAGTCCTTTGCATAGGAGCTCTTTTTGCTATACCCTATTTCTTTAAAGATCAGCTACTTGAAGCTGTGAAAGGTGCCGCAAACGACAATCTGACAGCTGAGGTGGATTTTTCTGATGCCTCCCTGAGTTTCTTTAAGGAATTCCCCAAATTGACGCTTTCGCTGGATGATTATTCGGTGCGGAACCAGGCGCCATTTGAGGGTGTCACCCTGATCGAGGGCAAACAAGTAGCACTCAGCTTTGACTTTTGGTCGGTAATCAAACCTGAATTGCCTCTATCTATTCATTCCGTTTCACTGGAATCCCCTATTGTTCAGATTGTAGTTTTGTCGGACGGAACAGCCAACTACAACATTACACTTCCCGCTGATAGCACAGCTGTTACAACGGATTCTACCGGCAGCACCGGTTCTATTGAAATCCTGCTGGACAATTATAACATTACAAATGGCTCCCTCATCTATGACGACCGGAGCCTGGATATGTATGTGCAAAGTACCAATTTGAATCATTCCGGTAAGGGCCACTTTACAAGCGATGTTTACGATCTGGATACCGAAACAACGATGGACGCGCTTACTTTTGAGTACGACGGTATTCGGTATTTTGATCAAACAAAGGTGGATATGGTCGCTGGTTTTTTGATCAACCTGACAGACCAACAATACACGCTGAAAGAAAACAAACTACGCCTCAATGCACTCAATCTGGAGGCCGCCGGCTTTGTGAGTCTGCCCGATGCGGAGACCATCGATATGGATCTCAGCTTTAAGGCCCCGGGCAATGATTTCAAGGAATTACTTTCGCTCATACCTAATGCTTATATCGCCGGTTATGAGTCCGTTACAGCCAACGGTAATTTCAATCTGGAAGGTAAACTGACCGGTTCCCTGAAGGGAGATGCTTACCCGGCGATGGACCTGCGCCTGGATATTACAAAAGGCGCATTCAAATACCCCGATCTTCCATTGGGGATTTCAGATATTCAAACCAATATACGGGTTGATAAACCTCAGGGCGGCCTGGATGCCACGCAGATAAAAATTCCGGATTTCCAATTACGCGTTGGGGGTGAATTAGTGAGTGGCCATTTTAACCTGGCACATCCAATAAGCGATCCTGATTTGGATACCCGCATAAATGGGCAGCTTGACCTGCGCAATCTGCTTGATGCGTTTCCGATGGAAGGTGTACAAAGCCTGGCAGGAATCCTGACAGCCGATATTGAGGCAAAAGCACGCCTCTCGCAGTTGAGTAACGGCGACTATGAAAATGTGAACGTAAGCGGGGTGCTCGATCTCAAAGACTTAAAATATGCCGCAGCCGGAACACCAGCTGTTAACATCTCCGCTGCCGGAATGGACTTCAGTCCGCAGCAGATCGTATTGCGGAAATTTAATGCACAGGTTGGAGAAAGTGACTTCGAGTTGGAGGGTGAAATCCGCAACTTCCTGGCTTATTTCTCTCCAAATGAGGCTGTTACCGGACGGATGTATATGCGATCCAATAAGCTGAATTTAAATGAGTTAGCGGGTGAGAGCTCCGGTAGTTCTGTGCAAGTGGAAAATAACCCGACACCGCCTGCATCGGAAGCCCCTTTTGATCGATTTGACTTCCAACTTGACGGCCAGGTAAAACAGGTTTTATATGACGTTTATGATCTTCGGGATTTTGCTGTAAAAGGCCGGGTATCGGCCAACAGAAGCGATATTGAAAATTTATCTACCCGTATCGGAGAATCTGATTTTCGGGCAAACGGTTATATCACGAACACCTGGGATTATCTGTTTTCAGACGGCACACTCGGAGGGGAGCTAAACATCTACTCGACCTATCTCGATTTAAATCCCTTTATGGCAGAGTCGCCGGCTCCGGCAGGTGAAGCAGCCAACCAGACAGCAGAAACCAGTTATGGCGTGCTGCTTGTTCCGGATAATATCGATCTGGCCTTGCAAGCCAATATGAAAAAAATCCTTTACACAGATATCGTGTTGGATAACCTGGTGGGTACCCTTCGAATTGCAGATGAATCAGTGGCCATTGAAAACTGCAAGACGGATGTACTTGGCGGCAGTGTGAACCTGGCGGGCACCTATGATACACAGGAACCGGCAACTCCCTATTTTAATATCAAGTATGATATCCAGCGGTTCAATTTTCAAAAGGCCTTTAATACCTTTAATACGATCCAGACCCTGGCTCCGATTGCCCAGTATATCGAAGGGAATTTCAATAGCAGCCTGATCATGGAGGGGTACCTCAAGCCCGATATGAGCCCGGATTATTCCACCTTATCGGCGGATGGTTTTCTGGAAACCATTGATGCCTTTGTCAAAAGTTTTCCGCCGCTACAGAATCTGAGCAATCAGCTTAACATGGATTTTTTGAACAACCTGGATATTAAAGATACCCGGAACTGGTTTTCATTAGAAAATGGCAAAGTGATTGTTAAAGAATTTGACCTTTCAAAAGAAGGTGTGGATATGAAAATCGGCGGCACATATAGTCTGACTCAAGAGATAGATTACAATATCCTGGCGAAAGTACCCCGTGAAAAATTGAGTAGCAATCCGCTCGGAAGTGCTGCTGACAGTGGCCTTGATTTTCTGCGGTCCCAGGCATCACAGATTGGCGTTTCGCTGGAAAAAAGTGAATTTGTTAATCTGGGCATCAACCTGACTGGTACCATGACCAAGCCAAAGGTAAATATTAAACTACTTGGCACAGATGGAGATAAATCGCTGGCAGATAGCGCCAAAGGAGAGGCGAAGGAGTTACTGGATTCTGAAAAGGCAAAACTGGAAGCAGAAGCACAAGCCCGATTAGATGCTGAAAAGGCAAAACTTGCCGAGCAGGCTAATTCAATGAAAGAAGAGGCTACTCAAAAAGTTACCAAGGAAATAGATGCAGCCGCTGAGGCAGCCAAAAAAGAATTGGAGAAAAAAGCCGGAGAGCAAGTTGGAAAGGCTGCTGATAAAGTCGGTGAAACACTGGGCAATGAAGCCAAAGAAAGTGTCGAAGACATTCAAAAGCAACTGGAAGACTTTAACCCATTCAAAAAGAAAAAGAAAAAAGGAAATTAGGGCGACTGCCGGTAGGATGAGATCTGGTTTTAACGGGCAGCGATTTTTTGGATGGTCTCAATAAAGCGCTGCATCTCGTTGATACGTGTATAGATATGCGGACTTACCCGTATGCCCCTCGCCTGATGGTAATTGACAGGCGAAACAAGGAATTGGTGTTTATTAAAAAGGGTGTTATGTAGCTCGGCAGGATCCAGTTTTTCAATATCCAGCAGTCCCATTCCAGCCGACATGTTTGGTTTGTTACTGGTTAGAATTCGGATTCCGGGCGTGTCTTTCAGGGCATCCATCCAAACCATACGCAGGTAGTTTAATCGGGCTGCTTTTCGCTCCATACCGATCATCTCCTGGAAATCAATGGCTTCTGCAATACCCATTTCTGTACCCAGAGAACGGGTGCCCAGGTGCTCAAATTTCTGGATCTCTCCCCCGACAGGATCGAGTGAAGCATACATTGGATATAATTTACTGATTTTGGATTCGCGGACATACAGAAAGCCCGTTCCAAAAGGAGCACACAACCATTTATGCAGGCTGGTGGCAAAGTAATCACAATGCAATTTGGCTACAGAAAAATCAATATGGGAAAACGAATGAGCCCCATCCACCATGACCTCCACCCCCATTTTACGGGCTAGTTTCCCAATCTTGCCAACTGGAATTACCTGCCCGGTCCAATTCATGATGTGGGTGAGGTGTATCAGTTTGGTTTGTGGGGTAATCGCTGAAATATACCGATCGATAATAGATTTCCCCGAATGCATGGGGACATCTAATTCCACCCATTTTAATTTTATGCCATCCCGGTGGGCACGTTGATCCCAGGCATGGATCATACTGGGATAATCGTATCGACAAAGCACAACCTCATCACCTGCCTTAAGCGGCAGACCAAAGATTACCGTTTCCAATCCTTCTGTAGCATTTCGGTTAATGGCCAGTTCGGTAGGCTTACAACCCGCCAAAGCTGCCAGGCGAGTCCGCAGGGGTTCACGCAGGCCATCAATCTTCCGCCACAAATTATAGGAAGGCAATTCGTTTGCAAGCCGGTAATAGTTGATTACCGCATCTTGTACCACTTTCGGTTGCGGACTGGCGCCTCCGTTATTCAGATTTACAATTTCCTCGCTAACAGTAAAAGCCTTACGGATGGCTTCCCAATAGGTTTCATCTGTGGCCAGTTGAGTCGGGTTTCTATTTTCTTTGGAAGCAAGTTCAGCGCTGAATTGCACCCCTTGAGCGGTACCCCAAAAGGAAGACAATACAGCAGTACCGGTAAAACCGGCTGCTTTAGCAAGAAAATTCCGACGATCCATTTGATTCCGTGTACCTGGCACCTAAACCTTTGTACCCGAAAAGGTACTCAAATGTTTCCGTTTTATTTAGTACCAAATTCGACCATTTCTGTATAACTCTCCAATTTACCTTTGCGATAGGATTCGGATCGAATCATTCCATGGCCTTCGGCAAACCATTGTTTGGTCTCAAATTCCATTGTAGTAATCATCGCCTTGGACCGGGTATTGGATGTCAGGACCATACAGTTAAAGGTTCCGGCAGGAGTGGTCAACAATTCAGAACCAATCACTTTTCGGTCTGTAACATCCATCCGTGTAGTCATGATAACCATGCCATTTGTTCCAACCTTGACGATTGAATAGGCATCGTCCAATTTATCACCAACATTCAATTTTGCAGGAAGGACCATACCACTGGTCTCTATGTCAATGTCCATATCCTCCATCGCAATTTCCATCATATTCGCGGTAATGGATCGCATATCCAACACTAAGTCGCCATCGATACACGTCACCAGATAATCTGATTTTGCGACTTCCTCCCCCTTCTCATCCCAGATGGTAAGATCTACCTGGGCTTCCGTGCCTTCATCCGAGTCCATCAAAAAGTTGACCTCATGTCGGGTGGTGGAAGATAGTTTACCTTTATGGTCATAGGAATTCTGAACAAAATAGCTTCCTTCCTCAAAAGGGAAATATCCGGAACAGTCATTTTGAGCCTGTAGTCCGGAATACAAAAAGAACAGGCTGCAAAAAAGGAAAAGAATTCTCATTTTTATAATTTAGTTTTTGAAGTTGTATAATTAATCGTTCTACAAATCTATGAAATACCTGCCACTACTCATTTTATTCCTGCTAAATCTGCCATTTAACATCCATGCCCAAAAGGAGTACAATATTTGGTACTTCGGTGATAGAAACGGTATAGACTTTAACAATGGTGCGCCCGTGCCGCTCTTTAACGGAGAGATGCAAACGTTTGAAGCAGCTGCCACCATTTGCGACGAGCAGGGAAATCTGTTATTTTATTCCAATGGGGGTGGTCGCGATCCGAACCTGCCCACAGGTGTTACGACGGGGTTGATTTTTAATAAAGAACATGGCATCATGTATGACATGAGCTACACAGAAGGAGGCGGGTATAGTGCCCGGCAGGGGGCTTTAATTATTCCAAAGCCAGCAGCCAGCGGGGAATACTATCTGTTTACTATGGAAGAGTTGGAGTTTGACCAGGCAGGAGATGTGCCCGGTCAACCACAGGGACGAGGCCTCTCCTATTTTGAAATCGATATGAATCTAAACGCCGGTTTGGGCGATGTCACCATTGCCGACGAACGGGTGTATGTACCGCTTTACGAAGGACTCAGCGGCACCCCGCATGCCAACGGAGTAAATTACTGGATTGTAGTGGCCGATTTGGGCTATCCCGACAATGCCGGTTCAATCAATCGTTTTGGTGTGTTGGAAGTGAGTCCGACAGGAGTCGGAGACCTGGTCTGGACAAATGTAGGTTCCTATTACCTATTAAATCCACAAACTAAAATATCGCCAAATGGCAAGCTCCTGCTTTCTACTCGAAGGCTTTTTAGCTTTGACAATGCCACCGGAGCAATACAGGATTTGAACATCCAACTCAATCCTGGCGGCGTACCTGCCGCTTATGGCTTCTCGCCGAATAGCCGCTATGTTTATTTTGTGATGCCTAATTATACAGACACGCAGCTGGAGATTCTCCGCTATGATCTGGAAGCGCCAAATATTCAGGCCAGCGAAGAATTGATCGCCATCCGTCCGGGTACATTCCAGGCAGGACAAATGCAAATGGGACCGGATGGCAACTTGTATTTTTCGGAGTTTAGCGGTTCACCATTGATGTCTGTGATCAATCGGATTCGCTGTCCGAATACGGAATCACCTACATTTGAGGCTGATCTATTTTCATTTTCCTTTACCGATTTTTCCCTTTATTATTCTTTAGGTAATTACAATGACAAGGTATTCGAAAGCATCCAGGATTTTACACTACACATTTCTCCGGGAGATACCGCCATGCTTTGCGATGGGAATTTGGAACTAAGCGCTGCGATAGAAGACGCGACCTATTTATGGTCAACCGGTGCAGAAACCGCCTCTATTAGTGTCGAAGAACCAGGTGTATATACCCTGGAAGCTACTAATTTTTGTGGAGTGGCCTACGATACCGTGGTGGTGTTAGGACCCGCAGATTATATTTCCATTCAGGGAGACACCCTACTCTGCACCGATTCAACGGCGCTTTTATCACTTTCAGGTTCAGAAAATCTGACCAGCTTTATGTGGTCAACAGGAGAAACCTCAACAGAGATTGAAATTACTGCAGGAGGCACTTATGGTATTACCGGAACAGACCTTTGTGGCAATCTGTTTCAGACAGCGATTCTGGTACAGGACACTGAGGCACCGGTGCTCAACGGCATCGTAAGTTCGGCCGATCCATGTGAAGGCGAAACCACTATTCTCCTCGCAGACTTCAACGATGTGCCTGCAAATTATAGCTGGTCTAATGGATCTGATGCCGCTCAAATTGAAATTTCAAGTTCGGGCCTTTATAGTCTGGATTTGTCTAATCTTTGTGGTGCGGCTTTCGCCGAATTGCAAGTCGATTTTGTAGTTTGTGATTGTGATTATCAAATGGCCTCCGGTTTTAGTCCGAATGCAGATGGGTTAAATGATGATTTTGGGTTGATCTTCCCATGTACCCTGTTAGCATCCTATGAATTGACGATCTTTGACCGCTGGGGGGAAATGGTTTTTTCCACCAAAGACCCGGATTCCACCTGGGACGGCACTAAAGATGGCCAGCCCTTGCCGGCAGACACTTATGCCTGGGTGATGCGCTATCAGGAAACAGACAAACCGGAAATTATCCGATATGGAGAGATCAGTCTCTTCCGCTAAATAGACTTGGACATGCAGCAAACAGATCAGGAACATATAAACCGTACCCTTGATTGGATTCATCGGGTTATTATTGGTTGTAACTTTTGCCCATTCGCTGCCAGGCCATTACAACGCAATGGGATACGCTTTCGGGTGGATCGAAATTCGGATTTAGAAACGATGTTGGCTACGCTTGCAGAAGAGTTTCAACATCTGGACCAGAATCCGGACACCGAAACAACCCTGCTTATCCTACAACAGGGATTATCTGAATTTGAAGATTACCTCGATTTTTTGAGTGTGTGTCAACAACTGCTCGAAGATTTGGAGTACGAAGGCATTTACCAATTGGCCAGTTTTCATCCGGCCTACCAGTTTGCCGGTACAGACCTGGATGATCCATCAAATTACACCAATCGCTCGCCCTACCCCATTATTCATATCTTACGGGAAGACAGCCTGGAAAAAGCGCTGGCTTCCTATCCCAATCCTGAACTCATTCCCGAAAGGAATATCCGCTATGCACGGGAGCGCGGTTTGGAATACATGAAAGCCTTGCTTAGTTAGTAAACTTGTCCAGTTGGACAAGGCTAGTTGGTTTGATTGCGGGTTAGCCCCGGCCCCCTTTATTAATTTTCATTATTTTTACGTAAGGATCCCAATCAACTCGATTTATACTTTTTTTGAATGCTAACTTTTTCACTATGAACAGGTCTCTACTGATCTTTTACCTTATTGGATGTACCAGTCTTTTACAGATCGGATGCAAACAACAAGCTGCGGATCAAACACTCCCACTGCCAACGGAAATAAATCCAAACCAGGAAGAAGGTGAAGTACAATCAGATGCCCGGGAAAAATGGGAACAACTCATGCACCGGGCTGCACCGGGAACAGATTGGGCAGCTATGGATCGACAGACCCTGATGGATCTGTACAAAGACCGGAAGGAACAAAAAGAGGGCCCCAATAAAATACTGGAGGTTTTCGGCAATGGTAACCTGTCTGGCGATTGGGATGAAAAAGGCAGTTTAAATCAGGCAGGTAATTTAGTGATTATTGACTACGATCAGGACACCGATAATATTTATGGGATCTCCGCTGGTGGTATAGTTTGGCGGGGGCATTTATCAGGCACCGGCTGGACCCCGCTGAATGATGATCTGATCTTCTCCAACCGGGTTTTAAAGGTGATCCCCAACGCCAGTGGAGGCAAACGAATCCTGGCTGCAATCGGGAAAAATATCTGGTACTCAG
The DNA here is from genome assembly GCA_020437105.1 of Saprospiraceae bacterium. Lineage (GTDB taxonomy): Bacteria > Bacteroidota > Bacteroidia > Chitinophagales > Saprospiraceae > JAAEZH01. The sequence continues at coordinate 32,883 of JAGQWR010000056.1, read as the reverse complement.
ATAATGACGGCGCTACCTGGAGTCAATCCAATCTTGATATCGATTTTTATTCCGACTGGGGAAGTGCCCGGAATCTGGTTGCTTTAAATGATGCAAATCATACCCTTTATTATCTGGCGCACACTTGGGATGCCGGTCCGTGGAGTTCCAGAATGTGGTTATACTACTCCACCGACAGAGGAAGCACCTTCACCCGGATCAACGTTTTTGAACCGGTATCAGGTACTGGTGGGATAGAATCAAGTCACACCTCCCTTTGGTCTCCACTTAATAGTACAGAAGCCTATATCCTGCATCAGGGACAAGATTTGTATGAATTAAATGGAAGCAGTGTGACGCTACTAAACTCCAACAACGATCTACCTATAAATACCTGGTTGGATCTGGAAGGATACAGCGATGGAAGTACCCGGATTTTTTATGCCCTGATGGCACAAAAAGACCTCTACCAATCGACTGATGATGGGCAGACCTGGACCTACCAAGGGCAAACAAATGTAAATACCTGGAACGTTGGCATTTCGGCATCGCCCTTTGACCCAAACACCCTTTATTACGGAGCGGTGGAGTGTTATCGGAGTAATACTGCCGGATCAAGCTGGAACAGGGTCACGGTTTGGTGGAAGTATTATAGCAATACCGACTCCCTGCATGCGGATATCATGGACATAAAGTCCTTTGAAAAAAACGACGGTACCAAATTTGTGCTGATCGCCAATCATGGCGGTTTGCATGTATCTTCCGATAACCTCGCGCATACTGTAAACATCGGAAAATCCGGGTTGAATATCTCACAGTATTACGATGTTCGGACCGACCCTCTAAACAACGCTTATATCTATGGGGGCACCCAGGATCAGGGACTGCAGCGAACCAGTACCGGAAACAACCCCGGCCCGGTAAATTTCACCCAGGTGGTTTCAGGAGATTACGGGCATTTTGCATTTACCCAAAATGGACAAAGCCTTTGGAAGGTGTATCCTTTTGGATCGATATCCTATTATAATAATGCCCAGACCAACAGTGGCTCATCCAGTTATAATCTGGGTGGAAGTCACCCCCCGGTAGAAGACTGGATTTATCCAACCTCTGAAACAGCCGACCCGGCATCGAATACCATTTATGTCGCCGGCGGAAATATTAGTGGCGGAACAGGTTCCTATCTGGTCAAACTCACAGCAGCCACCTCCAGCCCTTACACCATTTCTGCCAGTCAGTTTGCCTATAACTTTCGGTCAAATTCGGCTTCGGGCACTTCAGCCATTTCTGCCATCGAACCATGTTGGCTGGATTCAGATCGGATTTTTGTTTCCACGGATGACGGCACGTTTTTCTATACAAATGATGGAGGAAGCAGTTGGAATATTTCTTCTATTTCTAATGGTCCCGGAGAATATTGGCTCTATGGTTCCTGCATTCTTTCTTCACAGTTGAACCCCGACAAGGTGATCTTTGCCGGTAGTGGCTACAGCAGCCCGCCCGTTTTTATATCCAACGACGGTGGACAAACATTCACTTCCATGAGCACTGGAATGCCCGGCACTATGGTGCATGAAGTAGTAGCTAACACAGATGAGACGCTTTATTTTGCAGCAACAGAAGTGGGTCCTTATGTCTATGTTGTTTCCGAAGGACAATGGTATCCGATGAGTGGTGTGGCTACTCCTCTGCAACGTTATTTTTCGGTGGAGTACATTGATGCCATACAAACCGTACGCTTTGGCTCCTATGGTCGTGGCATCTGGGATTTCATTATTAGCAGTCAGCCGGTGCCGGTGGAATTGGTATCTTTTGAAGCCAGACTTACCCCCGAACAAAGCGTTATACTCAACTGGGAAACAGCAAATGAAGTAAACAGTGAAGCCTATGTCATAGAGCGTAGTATGGATGGTACAAGTTTTGACCCCCTGTTTTCGGTAGATGCCATTGGTCAGTCAAGCTCCGAACAAAATTATGAAGCTATTGATCGTCAGCCAAATACCGGGATAAATTATTACCGTTTGAAAGCTATTGATTTGGATGGCAGCTATAGCTACTCTCCCGTACGATCAGTAGAATTACGTCCAGACGAAATCGGGGCTGTCTTGTTTCCTAATCCGGCTCGGCCCGGCACTACGCTTTTTGTGCGTGGATCGGAGGAAATTACCCAATTGCAAATCTGGACCAGTTCCGGACAACGAATGGGAACTTTCCCCGTAAGGGAAGGTATGGTGAACCCTGATCTCAGAATGGGGATTTATATCTATCAGTTTCTGAATTCCAATAGCAGACCAATTGGATCTCCAGGAAGGCTGGTAATTCAATAATTCACAACAAAAAATACAAAGAGGCTGCAATACGAGTGTTATGCAGCCTCTTTGTAATTTACTGGTCATTATCTAAATCCGCCTGTGACGGATTAAATACACTATTCCTAATGGCCGAATTTTCCAGACCTTAGACCTTAGACCTTAGACTTTAGACTTTAGACTTTAGACTTTAGACTTTCAACCATCTTCAACATCAGCGCATTCTAAGCCCCAATTTACATTCCAATGAGAAACACCCCTTATTTTACCCTGTTTATCCTGTTATTTTTCACACTCAATGTGACTGGTCAGTCCAGTATATCCGGAAATCTGGCCGATCAGGAAGGCCATGCGCTCGCTTTCGCGAATGTATTGCTGTTAAGTGCTTCTGATTCAAGTTTAGTGAAAGGCACTGTTGTGGCAGAGAATGGAGCTTATTCATTTGTTGCAATTCAGCCTGGAGAATACCTGCTCCAATACAACATGATCGGTTATTTATCTGCTTTTGAAGGGCCTTTTTCGCTTCAGGCGAATGAAAAAAAGATCATAGCTGACAAGGCACTTGGAGAAGATGTAGCGCAATTGGAGGAAGTGCAGGTTATTGCCCGGAAGCCCCTTTTCGAGCAACAAATGGATCGACTGGTCATCAATGTAGAAAGCAGTATTACCCTCGCCGGGGGCACCGCACTGGACGTGCTGGAACGGTCACCCGGTGTCGTTGTAAATCGCCAGAATAAAACACTTTCAATGGGTGGCAAAGACGGGGTTATTGTGATGATCAACAATAAAATGACTCGAATGGATATCACTGCTGTGGTACAAATGCTTGCCGGTATGAATGCCAGTAATATTGAGAAAATTGAGTTAATCACTACTCCGCCTGCCAATTTTGATGCAGAAGGAAATGCGGGGATCATCAATATCATATTAAAAGATAATCCGGAAGATGGTTTAAACGGTTCTGCATCTGTATTTGCAGGTTATGGATATGGCGAAAAATATGGAGGCAGTGTGAATTTCAATTATCGGAAGCAACTGATCAATTTGTATGGAAGTTATTCTTATTCCTTCGACCATAATCCGCAGTATTTCACTAACTACCGGTCTGTACTTCAGGATGGGGTTCAGGTAGAGACCTTTACCGAATCAGACCGTGATCCATATCAGATCGACAACAATCTAAGACTCGGACTGGATGTTGATTTAACAGATAAAACAGTGCTGGGTCTTTTGGCAACAGCCTACGATTCCTACTGGCGCATGGACGCATTCAACCAGATTGAAAGTAAAGAAGACGGGGCCATCGTTCAAACGATTGAAATCCCAAACGATGAGATCAATCGCTGGCGCAATGCGGGTGGAAATATCAACCTCCAACATACCATTCGCGAAAATGAGGTCTTGACCTTCGACGCAGATTATCTGTTTTTCCATGACAATAACCCGACCAACTATACCAATACCTATTTTAAAGCAGATGGCAGCCTGGATTTTGAAAATATGCTTCGGGTAAGCAAAATTACGCCCATAAACATTTATGTTGCCCGGCTGGATTATCGGGTAGATTTGGGTGATAAGGGTAAATTAGAAACGGGTATAAAAGGAACAGCATCTCGTTTTACCAATGATGTAAAAGTAGAAGATTTTGAATTGGACGAATGGCAGGTTGATCCCGAATTTACGGCCAAATACTTTCTGGAGGAAGATATTGGAGCAGCCTATGCGACAGTTGGGTATCAGATCAACGATAAAACCAGTACGAAAGTCGGACTGCGATATGAATACACGGTCTCCCTATTAGATTCGGAGGAAGAAAAAGGCATTGTGGATCGACAGTACGGCAATCTCTTTCCGACTTTTTATGTGTCGCATAATATCAATGAAAATAATACACTACAGTTTGCCTACAACCGGCGGATTCAGCGGCCGACCTTCAATGATCTGGCGCCATTTGTAATTTTCCTGGACCCCAGTACCTTTTTCTCCGGTAATCCGGCGCTTCAACCTTCTATTTCAGATGGTGTTCGTTTAGAATACCGCTGGAAAAACTTCATGACAGCTGTGGACTATAATTATGAAAAAGGTGCAATCATTAATTTCCAGCCATACATTGATCCGGTGACGAATATTCAAACCATCAGTTCGGAAAACATGAAAAGCCGGCAATCTGCTTCGGTCATGTTATCGCTCCCCTTTTATATAGGAGACTGGTGGGTGATGCAAAACAATTTCATGGCCTTCTGGCAAAAAAATGAAGCTACTTACGGGGATGAAATTATTAATATTCAACAAGCTTCCTGGCGAGCCAGCATCAGTCAGAATTTTACTTTAGGCAAAGGTTTTGGATTGGAAATTTCCGGGTTCTACCTGTCACCAAGCTTGTTTGGGTTCCGCCAAACTAAACCATTTGGAGCGGTAAACGCCGGGATCCAAAAAGAGTTTGAAAATAATGGCGGGACGCTTGCGCTATCTGTATCTGATATTTTTCTTACCGCCAATTGGAGAACCGCTGTAGATCAACCGGAAAACAACCTGGTTTATGAAGGCCTCTTCCGATTCACGGAACGGATATTCCGCCTGAGCTACACCAGAGATTTTGGCAGCAACAAGGTAAAATCCAGTCGCAATCGATCTACCGGTTCCGAGGAAGAACGGAATCGGGTGAATTAGGATTTGGGCTAAAATAAACGTTTAAAACGTTTTACAGGTTGGCAACCTGTCAGGTTGCCAACCTATTCAAATCACACAACTCATTGATTTTCAAATGTCTAAACAAATGGACCTGTCAGGTCGGCAACCTGACAGGTCCATTTTAATAATGACATAAATTAGACCTAATTCCTGTTTTTTTGGTGTGTTATATTGTGCGGCTATAATTTTTGACTAGTTTAAATTAAAATTTCGCGTTTTCATTCGGCCTGAAAATTCGAGTACTTAATAAAATTGGTCATCCTATGAAAAAAGCACTACTGCTTTTCCTTTTTTTGATTTCTTGCATTTCCGTATTCTCCCAAAAACAGGCTAATCGCTGGTATTTTGCAGATCTGGCTGGCCTCGATTTTAGTTCAGGAGAACCAGTTGCCCTAACTGATGGTCAATTGGTAACATTTGAAGGTTGTGCCTCTATTTCAGATCAATGGGGAAACCACTTGTTTTATTCCAATGGCGGAGGACGTGATCCACTTACCACTGGTGGTACGCCACCAGGGCTTATCTGGAATCGGAATCATGAGGTGATGTACGACATGAGTTACACTGAAGGAGGCGGATGGAGCGCTGCACAATCGGCGCTGGTGGTGCCAAACCCGGCTGCACCGAATTTGTATTACCTCTTTACCATGGAGGAAATAGAATATGATGCCGGCGGAAGTGTAGCGGGCCAGCCCCAGGGTCGGGGCCTGTCTTACTTCTCTATTGATATGGACCTGAACGGCGGTTTAGGGGAGGTTACCCTGGCCGACGAGCGGATTTATGTGCCGCTATATGAAACGCTGAGTGGAACCATCCATGCCAATCGTAAAGATTATTGGGTGATCGTGGCCGATTGGGCAAATCAAAACCTGGACTCACTAAACCGATTTGGAGTGGTGCTGGTGGACGAATGCGGCGTTTCGGATATTAGTTGGCGGCAATTGCAATTGGGCGACGGGGTAACCGGATATTTGGGAACCCTGCTAAAAGTCTCGCCAAACAGTAAGCTCATCCTTAGTGGCCCCAGGCTATATGGCTTTGATAATGCAAGCGGAGATGTAACTGATTTGGATGTAAACTTTGAGTTTATTTTTCCCGACAATTTTTGGGGGGCTTCCTTTTCACCGAATAGCCGATACTTATATTTTAGAATAGGAAATTTTACAGGTGGAAACGGAGAGATTATCCGATATGATCTGGAGGCAGCAGATATCATCGGTTCAAAACAATCTATAGGCAACTTTCCTTCTGATAATGGCCCGGGAGAAATACAATTGGGGCCGGATGGGAATATCTATTTTTTGGACCAGGCACCTTTTGGCTTCGGCAATCGCATTTCCAGGATTAATTGTCCAAACTCGGAGTTCCCATCGCTCGAAATTGGCTTATTTGAATTTCTTGGAACCACCTTTTTTAATTCCTATGGTTTACCCAATTTCCTGGATCATATTTTTGAGTCAGAACAGGCTGGCATCCTGGACATAGGCCCAGACACCCTTTATATCTGCCAGGGAAACAGTTACGAAATAGGTGGCGAGACTCCCGAAGGAGATTATAGTTGGAACACAGGCGAAAATACACCCTACATCACCATCAGCGAACCTGGAACCTATATTTTAGAAGCATCCCATCAATGTGGTATGGTAAGTGATACCCTGATAGCGGCTATAGAAGCCGATGATTGGTACACTATTGACGGCCCAACAGCAGTCTGTCCGGGGAATCTTTTCGAGCTGGTGGTTGGTCCTATTTACTGCAACAAATCCGGTATTTGGTCAACAGGCGACACCACCAGTTCCATCGAATTAGATCAACCAGGGATTTACACTTACCTCTATACCAATAACTGTGGGGAAGAAGTTTCGGTTGAGTGGGAGGTTACAGAACTTGCGCTGCCGGATGTGCAAATTCAGGCAACCACAATGCCACCCTATTGTGAAGGAGAAGCCGTTGAACTCACTGCTGTCCAAGATCTGGAGACGGCTATTTTATGGTCAACCGGATCAGTTGAAAGTCAAATTCAGGTTCTGGAAGACGGGCTGTATTATGTGGATGCAAGTAATCCTTGTGGAGTGGCCTCTGATAGCCTGGAAATTCTCTTTGAATTCTGCGTGGAACCCGAAAAGGATAGCTGCACCCTCGAATTACCTACCGTTTTTAGTCCGAATCAGGATGGATTAAACGATGATTTCGGATTGATTTATGATTGTCCCCTGTTGCTTTCTTTCCAACTGAATATATATAATCGTTGGGGAGAGCAGATTTACTCCTCCTCAATGCCTACTCAAAAATGGAATGGCTTTAAGGATGAACAGCCTCTGCCGGAGGATTCCTATATCTGGACCATGTCAGTTTTTTTCCAACAAGATGAGGAACCGCATTTATTGAGTGGGGAAATACTCTTAATGCGATAAAAAAAGCCCCTCCGTTTCCGGAGAGACCCACTTTTGATTAGAGATCGTTAAGCTTGACAAGCTTTATTTTTTAGCCGGCATAATCACCCGGTCAATCACATGGATGACGCCATTTGATCCTTTCAGATCGACTGCTGTTACGGTGGCTTTTCCTCCGTTTTCATCCATCAGCATGACGTTACCATCAACGATCATTGCTGTCAGAGTACCGCCTTGTACGGTTGTGAGAGTGGCTTTACCATTTCCGGCTTTGATAGCATTGATTACCGCGCCCGAATCCAAAGATCCCGCTACTACATGGTAGGTTAGTATTGTTTGAAGCAGCCCGATATTTTCTGGTTTCAAAAGTGTTGCTACTGTTCCGTCTGGCAATAGGCCAAACGCAGCATCTGTGGGTGCAAATACCGTAAAGGGTCCGTCACTTTTCAGAGTACTTACTAATTCAGCTGCTTTCACGGCAGCTACTAAAGTCTGGTGATCGGCAGATCCCATCGCAATGTCCACTATATCTTTTTCGTAAGAAGCCGTTTTGGCTTTGGATGTCCCGGAGGAAGTACATTGAGCCTGTACCGTTTGGAAAGAGAAGAGGCCTACAGTGAGCAGCGTCAAGAGCAATAATCGTTTCATGTTACAATTTTTTTAATGAAAGAGATGACATATATACGAAGCACAGCAAGCTTTGGATCACGGGGAATAAAAAAAGCCTGCAGTGGGTAGCTGCAGACTTAGGGTTTGGACTATGTCCAGTGGGAAAAAGACGCTCTAATTAGTTTGAGTTTGAGTTTGCCTCGATAGCTATCGGGGGAGTTTGAGTTTGTTTAATTAAAATTTCAGCATTCAAAATTCGTAAGGTCTATGCCTTTGGCTTGGTCTAGCTCGCCTGTCGGCTTCACGGTCTAAGGGCTGCGCCCGGTCTAGGGTTTAGAGGCTGCGCCTCAGTCTAAGGTCTAGGGTCTAGGGTCGAAAGTCTATAAATTCGTCTGTTACGAATAAACGGCGTTAACGATTCAAACGATTCAAACGCGTCAAACCTTCGCGCAGCGAACTTGGTTCGATTAGGGCTTTTAGCCCTTTTGGTCTATTCGGCTGCGCCGGTGGGTCTATGGCCTTTGGCTTTGGTCTATTGGCGTTTCTTTCGGTTGAATGAACTTCACTAAGAATTAAAAATTATGCATTAAAAATTATGCTGGCTCGCCTGTCGGCTTCACGGTCTAAGGGCTGCGCCCGGTCTAGGGTTAAGAGGCTCCGCCTCAGTCTAAGGTCTAGGGTCGAAAGTCTATAAATTCGTCTGTTACGAATAAACGGCGTTAACGATTCAAACGATTTAAACGCGTTAAACCTTCGCGCAGCGAACTTGGGTCGATTAGGGCTTTTAGCCCTTTTGGTCTATTCGGCTGCGCAGGTGGGTCCATGGCCTTTGGCTTTGGTCTATTGGCGTTTCTTTCGGTTGAATGGACTTCACTAAGAATTAAAAATTATGCATTAAAAATTATGCTGGCTCGCCTGTCGGCTTCACGGTCTAAGGGCTGCGCCCGGTCTAGGGTTTAGAGGCTGCGCCTCAGTCTAAGGTCTAGGGTCGAAAGTCTATAAATTCGTCTGTTACGAATAAACGGCGTTAACGATTCAAACGATTTAAACGCGTTAAACCTTCGCGCAGCGAACTAAATAGACCGTATTTCCGGCAAGGAAATACCTAGACCAGCAGGTCTGAAAGACCGCCTAGACCAAGCCAAAGGCCTAGACCTCAAAAGGCCCAGACCTCAAACTATTCTCATCTTCGCATCATTTTTCTCGTAGCCTGGAAATCCGGAGTCTCCAGGCTGTAGTAATAGATACCGCTTCCGGTGCTAATTTCCAGTTCTACTTCCTGGTAGCCTTTCTGGTAGGTATTTTCAATTTCTTGAATAACCCGACCGGAAACATCCGAAATGATTATCCGGGCAGTAGTAGCTTCGGGGAGATAAAACCCGATGGTGGTCCGTCCGCCAAATGGATTTGGTATGTTTTGGTAGAGGGCGTACTGATTATTCGCCGCAAGGCGCTCCCCTATTTGAAGCTGTACTTCCAGCAGGTCGCCATTGGATGCATAAGCCTCCGCACGGGTATGAGCCGAACTGATATTGAGTACATCCTCCAGGGCTACATCGGCCAAAGGCATAACCCGGATACCAAACTGTTTTTCATTTGCGCCTAAGAAGCGGGCTTCAAAATCATGCCAGCTCACTGTGATTTGGCCAGACTGAACAAAGCGTTCTCCAAAATTAACGACATCGGCCACCTCGTATAGTACTTCCTCAATACGCACCTTTGTTGGATCTAACTCCAGGGTAAACTGGTAACCTAATATATCCTGGTCGCTTCCGTTGAACCAAATATCAGTGGGGACACCCGCCTTAAGCTTTTGTTCAGCTGTTTGCAGAATCATGTCGCCAAAGACGGTTCTGTTATCCGTTTCCGAATAGCTGTTTGCCTGCGCAGAACCGTTTACATCCCCAACCTTGATCGCCACAAAATCAGTTCCTAACTGGTCAGTCGCCAGGTTATTGTAGCTGATAATTTCCGGGAATGCTTCTACCCAGGGGTTGGTTGGTACCGGGAATACATAATTAGCATCCACAAAGCGCCAGCTCGTATTATTCGGGAAATTATCTTCCAGAATCAATACTAACTTCTGAATAGCTACCAGGTCGAGGGTACTAATGCCACCTGAGTTATTGGCATCCGCAGCAATGCGCTGATATGGACTGTCAAGCAGATTGATACCCAGAATATGCTGCGAAATCAACACCATGTCGTAGGTCGTTACCCCGTTTAATGGATCTGCATCAAGCATTGGTGCAAGAGAATAATCGCCACCTGCTTGTACTTCAAAATTATAGGCACCTGTGGCGTTGGTCAATTGGGTTTGGAGACCACCATTCACATCCAACATCACCAGTTCTACCCCTTCATCTTCTTCTGTAAGGATTAATCCGGCTACATCAACAGTGGTAATATTACCCGTACAGAAACCCATGTTATCCTGAACTTCCACGAAAGTTTCACAGTAATCCTGATTGCCAGAGGCATCTGTCACCCATATTTCCAATGGATGTTGGCCAATATCATCACAGGTATAGGTGTTTATGTTGTCATTGATATTCGGCGAGAAGCTGAATTTGAGTACCCCGGGGCAATTGTCATAACTATCCAGATTCAGGTCGGAAGCCATGATATCGATCATGCCCGTTTGCATGATCTCAATGTACACTCCAAATAAACAAATTGGAGTCGGAAGCTTGCAATCTTCTACTTCAACCAGAATGGTTTCAAAAGAAGTGTTTCCACAATTATCTGTAACAGCATATTGTACCTGGTATAATCCGACTACTACATCCGGAATGATTACATCGCCGGTAATATCACTGAACGTTCCAAAGTCACCGCTTATGGTAACCGTATATTCAGTAGAGCATTCGTCCATAATAGACGGATAAGGCAGGGTAATATCAGTATCACAATCCGTATCCTCAATACAACCGTCAATTTCTACTTCAAAGATTGGTGCCTCATCATCTATGATTTTGATGATTTGGGTGTATTTGATATAGCCATCTGCTATACCCGGGCTACCATTGCTATTCCAGCCATCCCGGAAGGTGCGTGTATCCGAATCGCCATCCTGATCAAAATCAGTTGGATAACTGGATTCAGGGTATTCAATGTAGGCGTTGTATCCAAACTCGTCATAGACACACCAGTTAATCAGGGTGTAATGGCGAAGGATTTTGTAGCAAGCGTCCGGCACCACAGTGAATACCTCATCTTCAAAGCTTACGCCAATGAGCTCACATTCATCATCAAAAATATTGGGCTCCCCGAAGTCAGGTAATTGGCCGTCGGTACAGGTAGCCAAAATATCTGCCGGAAATTCTACGCCCCAATCTGACACATGCTCAATAAAGATTATCTGAGTACAGGTTACAGAAGGATTAGTCGGAGAGTCATCGCTTGCCACCCAGGTGCGGATGATCTGCCCGGACTGGCAATTATCCAGATTAATGGAATAATTATACTCTACCGTAAATTCGCAATTGTCATAAAATTCGGCCTGGCCAAAATCATCCAGTACGCTTGCGTCCCCATTGTTAAGCGGCACTGCGTAAAGTTCATGATACAGGTCGCAGGTGATGGTCTGGTTTGACGGACAGGACACCAGAATCGGTGGTAATTTATCTTCCACCTCTACTTCTACCATACAGGTGTTTGTATTGCCATAAGCATCCATGACCTGAAGCACGACCATAATCGGATTCTGCGCAATATCTGAACAACAGAATTTGACCGAATCTCCAAAATCATCGTAATTGCCGTCGCAGTCACCATTTAAGCGGCGCACCTGGAAGCTGATGGCACTGCAATTGTCATAGGAACCATCATCAAAAACGATTGCAGGTACAAAGGCCATGCCGTTGCTGGTGAGTGAAACATTGGTGATCTCATCACAAATCGCTGTAGGTGCCGTATCGTCAATGACAGTTATTTGTACGACAATCTGTCCGGTGTTGCCACAATCATCTGTTGCCAGATAAGTGATATTGTGTACACCCAATCCCAGGCCCGGAGGCGGGATAAGTCCACCATTCGAGCCATCGACTCCATTCAGGTAAATAGCTTCCCCGACAGGGGTAATAATTTGGATCGTCCAGTTAGAACAATCATCTGATACTACCGGTGCCGGCAGATAAGATTGCGCATTACAATTTATGCTGCCCATCATGGGCACATTCACACTGACCTCAAAATTACCCAGCGTAAGTACTGGCGGTGTAGTGTCAGAAATCAGGATGATCTGGATATTGTCCTCTCCCATGGAGTTGCTCGTGATCGTATTTCCGGTACACTCATCAATGACTGTCCAGGTGCGGATAATCCGGATGGTATTTCCGCAAAGTTCCTGGACAATATCAGAATGTCCGTAAATGTATCCGCAATAGATTCCGCCCAGATTGGCCGGGATACCGGAGCCAGTTGTGGCCGGGTTACCGGTCAGCGGACTTGGATCTGTCACATTCGGGAAAGCACTATACACACTGCAATCCCATTCTACATCATCCGGGAAATCGATCATGTCCGGATCCGGGCGCAACAGGGTAACCGTTTGCTCGCAAGGGGCAGAGGTGTTTCCGTAGGCATCAGTAGCTACCCATACCAAAACGACCTGCACCATATTGTCATCACAAGGCTCTGTATCGATATAATACATGCCTGTTTGCTCAATTGTCACAGCCGTACAATTATCCATTGCTTCAGGCGGGTTGACAGACCCTAAATCATCCAGGCAGGAAATCGTTACAGCTGCAGGGCCACACTCAATAGTTGGTGGTAAATTATCTTCTACATTTACATCTGTTGTACAGAAATTTCCGGTATCCGGATCGGTTATGGTAATCACTGTGGTGATGCCAATAAAACTACAATCCAACTGTGTGATATCGATTAAATAATCATCATAACAACCGTAAGGGCCCCCTTCCAATAGCATATCTGCTACGATGGTCGCTATGCCATTTTGATCTACTGATACTGTAATGAGGTCATTACAAACTAATGTGCCAGTCGGATTCGGGTATTCAGCTACCACGATCGTAAAATCGCAGTTGGAAGTGTTACCGGAAACGTCACTTGCCATATAAGAGTACGGATAACTACCGATCGGGAAGACATCCCCGCTCTGCAAGGGTCCACCTGCTGTTTGCATGATAACCGGGTTCGGATCACAATTGTCAGTTACCGTAATATTAAAATTAATAATGCCGTCACATGCTCCAGGATCGAGGTTGAAAACCCACATCGCTGGCGGGCAGGCTATTACCGGAGGAGTCAAATCTTCCACTGTTACATCAAACTGGCAACTTGTCATAGCACCGGATGCATCTGTAATTTGGTATGCCACCGTTGTTGTTCCGACCGGAAACACATCGCCATCTCCCAGCATAGAAACCTGAAGGACCGTATAACCCGGGCAATTGTCATTAAAGCTAATTGGGAAATTTAATTCTGCACCACAAATATCCGGATCCGTACTGACCATATAATCCCCAGGACAATTGATCGTAGGCGGACTGTCATCATTAACCGTTACGTCAAAAGAACAGGTCGCTGTGTTTCCGGAAGCATCCGTGACCATAAAGGTTACGGTGGTGGTACCAATTGGAAATAATGATCCACTTGACATCCCGGTAGTCATGCTGACAGAGCTACCCGGACAATTATCAGTTCCGGTAGGCACTACATAATTAATAATAGCACCACATTCGTCCGGGTCATTGTTTACTGTGATGTCTGAAGGACAATCAATAAATGGGCTTTCATTATCAACTACTGTTACATCAAAAGAACAAGACACACTATTGCCAGCCGCATCCATAACCTGAAAAGTATTCGTGGTTGTTCCTACCGGGAAAGTCGAACCGCTTGGCAAACCCGCGATTTGCATCAGGGAAGTTCCTGCACAATTGTCGTCAAAATCAACAGTGAAGTTGACTGTTGCTTCGCAAAGTCCGGGTGTATTATTCACTGTTATGTCGTTGGGGCAATCAATAGTAGGATTGGATTGATCAACTACTGTTACATCAAACATACAGGAAATCATATTTCCGGCAGCATCGGTCACCTCAAAAACCTGGGTAGTCGTACCAACAGGGAAGGTAGCGCCAGACGGCAATCCGGAAATTTGCTGTAGGATTTCGCCCGAACAGTTGTCATTCGACATAATCATGAAATCTACGGTAGCACCACATTGATCCATATCAGAGGTGACCATGAAATCAGTCGGGCAACTCAGTGTCGGATTTTCGTTATCTGAAACGGTAACGGTAAACATACAGCTCGTTGAATTTCCGTTTCCGTCGGTCATTTCAAATACATTGGTCGTCATGCCGCTTGGGTAGCTGTTTCCGGTTGGAATACCCATGGTTTGCATGATCATGGTATTGCCCATACAATTGTCAGAGCCTGTCACGCTAAAGTTTACAATCGCGCTACACTGACCAAGGTCTGTTCCGACTGCAAAATCAAGCGGACAATTTAATACCGGGTCGGCATTGTCTTCGATCAACACATCAAAAGAGCAGGTGGCTGTATTACCTTCTGCATCAGTCACCAAATAGGTAACGACCGTCAGACCCAATGGGAAAGTCGCCCCACTTGGCAAACCTGCAAAAATGGTGGTAACCGGATTTGGACAATTGTCTGTACCGACCGGGGTAATATAATCTACCTCTGCATCACATGTTCCGGGATCGGTATCGGCTGTTATATCTGAAGGACAGGAGATCATCGGACTGTCGTTATCAACTACTTCGACTGTAAACGTGCAAGACACCATATTACCGGAAGCATCTGTAAGCTCATATGTGTTAGAGGTAATGCCAACCGGGAAAAAAGCACCTGATGGTAATCCTGCAGTTTGCATCAATATGGCACCGGGACAGTTATCATCTGTAGTGACATTATAATTTACATTATTCCCGCATTGATCCGGAATGGTGTTGACAACAATTGAGGACACGCAAAAAAGCGTTGGATTCTCGGTATCGTTAACCGTTACCGTAAAGTCGCAATCGACCATATTACCATTGTCGTCGGTTACGGTATAGGTAACAGTCGTTACGCCAATATTAAAGGTTTCTCCGCTGGCATCATTGATACCGGTACCAGGCGAAGAGGCGGTTGTTGCACCACTTAATTCATAAACAACAGATTCAACACCACAATTGTCTGTAACAGTCGGCGTCAGGTTATTTACGGTAGCCTCACAAAGACCGGCTTCATTTGAAACAACTACGTTGCCCGGGCAAACGATACTCAAACCATCATTATCTTCAACCGTTACAGTAAAAGAACAGCTGGTTGTATTCCCGTTTACGTCTGTCGCTGTGTATTCTACAGTAGTCACTCCTACTTCAAAAGTCGTTCCGCTGGCATCATTGATACCCGTTCCCGGGGATGTCCCCACGGTAGCACCACTGAGTGTATAAGTAACTGATTGAATACCACAGTTGTCGGTTGTAACAGGTGTCAGGTTACCCACAATCGCATTACACTGTCCCATATCGGTCATGACACTCACATCCATCGGACAAACAATACTTAGGTCATTCAGATCACTGACGGTTACGGTGAAGGAACAGGTAAGTGTATTTCCGGAAGCATCTGTCACCAGATATTCGACAGTAGTCACACCTACTTCAAAAGTCGTTCCACTGGCATCGTTGATGCCCATTAAAGGAGAGGCACCCGTGGTAGCTCCGCTTAAGGTATAGCTTACGGATGCAACGCTGCAATTATCGTCTGCCATAGCAGCAATATTGATTACTACAGCATTACATTGGCCCATATCAGTCATGACACTGACATCTGCCGGGCAGGTGATACTTGGATCTTCTGTGTCGTTTATGGTAATATCAAAACAACAGCTGGCCATATTACCAGAAGCATCTGTTACGGTAAAACAATTGGTGGTAGTGCCAATTGGAAAGGTAGAACCACTGGCCAGTCCGCTTGTTTGCATAAGCGTTTGGCCAGGGCAATTATCAGAATTCGTAATGGAGTAATTTACTGTGGCACCGCAAACCCCGGCGTCATTATCCAATACCATATCCATCGGACAACTAATCGTTGGATCAATATTATCCGTAATGACCACATCAAAACTGCAACTAGCCATATTGCCGGAGGCATCTGTTGCGAGGAAGGTATTGGTTGTCGTGCCAACCGGAAAAAGAGATCCCGTCGGTAAACCAACAAGTTGCATCACACTTACTCCCGGACAATTATCACTGAAAGGGATCGAGAAATTTACGATCGCGCCACATTCATCAACATCCACATTGAGTGCAATATCCAATGGGCAGGTAATCTCTGGCAGTTCATTATCCTCCACTATGATATTGAAAGAGCAGGTATTTTTATTTCCCGAAGCATCTGTAGCATCAAAAGTTTGTAAGGTGGTACCTACCGGAAAAATGGAACCACTTGGTAATCCGGCTGTTTGCATTAACACAACACCCGGGCAATTATCACTGGTGGTTACGGAGAAGGTCACATCAGCCTCACACACACCCGGATCAGCACTTATGGTGATATCAGCCGGGCACGACAATTGAGGCAACTCATTATCTTCGATTATAATATCGAAAGAACAGCCCGCCGTATTTCCGGAAGCGTCGGTAACCATATAAGTAACGGTGGTCGTTCCAATATCAAAAAAGGTATTACTTGCCTGGCCGGCAAATAACATGGTGACCGGGTTTGGACAATTATCAATACCAACCGGCACTGTATAGGTTACAACAGCCCCGCATTGGCCTGGATCCGTATCGATCACCATATCAGAAGGACAGGAGATTTGCGGACTTAAATTATCTACTACTTCCACATCAAAAGAACAGAACGCGGTATTTCCGGAAGCATCTTCGATCATAAAGGTATTGGTGATAATACCAATTGGAAAAAAGGCACTGCTTGCCATACCTGTTACCTGAGAAATGACTTCTCCCGGGCAATTATCACTTCCTGTAACAGAAAAATTGACCGTTGCGCCGCATTGATTAATTTCTGTATTAACCAGAAAATCTGCCGGACAATTTATAGTAGGTAATTCCGAATCTGCCACATCAACGGTAAAACTACAGGTAGCCGTGTTTCCTTGATTGTCTGTAACGGTATATTCAATCAGGTTATCTCCAATTGGAAAAGCGGAACCACTTGGCAAGCCAGCGGTCTGCATGATGTTAAATGGTGCACAGGTACCAGATGGTGTCGGCGGACCAAAAACAACGATAGCTGAACATTGACCAGGATCATTATTTACTGAAATATTTGGAGGACAATCCAAATCAACTACGCAGGTTCCTACACCTACAGAAGCTGTTACAGGTGGCGTTGTGAATGTTCCCATCGTAGCCGTTACCGAATTCTGGTAGCTGCCATTTGGTGTGCCAACCGGCACATCCACTGTATATTCCAGTGTGATGGTGCTCATTGGCGCTATTAGATAGGAGAAATAAGGATAAGCTTCCGGTTCGTTACCGATCCAGGCAATGGATCCAGATGCACCAAAGGCTGGAAGTATTGTTGAATTAGAAGCCAGGATATCGCTTCCACCACCAAGGGCATTATAAGTAAAGGTACCGGGCAACACATCATCAATCCGATCGACCATCACAAATTGGTCGGAAGTATTTTCCAAAGTTATCGTGTATGTTACCACTCCAGGTGGCACCGCAATAAAATTAGGGCTGGCCGTTTTGGTGACCACAATGGTATTGGTAGAGGGTGGGATCGGGATACTATTTTGGTCGAAGTTCCCGGTATATTTAAAATTCATATTCCCGCTGGTTTGCCCGGCATAAGGCAACGCATTTGTTGCGGTACCAATACACAAAGAGCGGAAATAATATCGCACGGTAAGCTCATTTCCAGAGCCGCCCATATTGCTGTTTGCAACAAAATAAAATTGATTTTGGATGCCGGCCGGGATGCCTACCCCACCCAAATCTGAAGCCATGATTTCGCCTGTTACAAGTTGGTAACAGCTGGCATCAAAGTTTAAATTTCCGGAAGGCTGAAAGGTAAATTCATCCCCGTTTTGAATATTTCCAAAGGTATATTCTACATCAAAATAAAAGATTTCGCCCACGTAAATGCCTGGACCCAGCGTCGTACTGAGTACCTGGCCGCCTGCATTGGCAGAAATGGAATTTCTGGTAAATACATCATCACTCGCCACAACAACACCTGGATTGGCATCATTTAGGGTTACTTCAAAGGTACCCGTTTCATCTTTCAACTCATAGGGATAAGAGACATACCAATAATAAGTCTGGCATTCACCGATCTCCAATGTTCCTACATATTGAGATGCCTGCTGTCCGCCTGCCAAAGCAAAGCCGGGAACAGTACCAGTGATCGAAGACAAGGTGGCATAAAGATCAGACAACAAAGCGCCTGAGGTATTACAAACCTCAAAACCCACGTAAGCAGCCTCTGGTCCGTCCATTGACGGCGGACTATTAGAATCTGCAATAAAAAAAGGAGCGGTAACCATTGTAATGCTTACATCTCCCGGATTTAAGGCCTGAAGTTTAGTAGGAGAAAGGACGGCAAAGAAACATGCCAAAAGAATAAAAAGGCTGAGTGCCGTTGTTTTCATTTTGGGAATTCTGGACTCCCCTGTTAATGTGTAGATCATAGCGTGTGTGTTTGTGTAGTTTACCTAATGGTTCTAATACAAACACTGTGCCTAACTACAAAAATCAATTACATGCAATTTATTTTACTATATAACTCCTTGATAATCTGATATTTTTATTAAATTGTATGAACGAAATTGTTTGAAAATGATTCAATGATCTTCTTGCAGGTCATTGACTCCTAAATACTTCTGCTATTTAGAGTTCGGTAGCTTTGGCTACGCAACGCAAAATGAGCTTCGTCTTAGAAATCAGGCACCTGCCTGTTCGGCCGTGCCTTCGGGGCAGGCATATAATTAGTTTTACCCACCATTCTTAAACAACTTCAACAAAAAAAGGTCCGCAGCGACTTGCTGCGGACCTTTTTTTGAGCACTTGTTTACTAGTTCTGATCCGGGCTGGTGCCTTGGGCGAAGATCAGTTCAGCCTCGATTTCAATATCATCACCGATCAGGAGTTTTACATCCATCAAATCACCTGTTGGGCTATAACCTTCTGCGGCAGTATAATCTGAGCTAATCTGGATCAAATCACTTAATAGAATATCTTTTGTAGCGATTAAGCGAATACCAAATTGCTGCTCACCTTCTTCGAGTACACGGGCACTCAATTGGTGCCAGCTCACCGTTACGCGGCCAGACTGCGCAAATTTATCCATGATATTATTGGATTCAGCTACTCCGTAGAGGATGTTCTCAATTTTTGCTTTTTCCGGATTTACATTCAGTGTAAACTGGTAGCCAATTACATCCTGGCCACTTCCGGTAAACCAAACATCAGCGCCTTGGCCGGCAAGTAACATTTGTTCCGGAGCTCTGAATAACAGATCGCTATAAGTAGAGGGTTTCTGCATATAATCCGGGTTGCGGGCAATAATATTCTCGGAAACCACAACTACGCCGGGATTCTTATCTCCTACCGTTACATCAAAGCTTGCTTTTTCTTCAGTTTGCTGATATGGAAAAGAAAATTCCCAATAAACAATTTTTGATTCTCCGGCTTTCAGCGTACCAATAAACTGAGAGGCTTCCTGGCCGGCTGCAAGTGTAAAACCAGATACGCTTCCATTGATGTTAGACAGATCAGCGTACAAGTCATTTAGAATCGTACCTGAAGTATTCCGCACTTCAAATCCAATTTGTGCCACTTCTGAAGTACCATTGGCTGGTGGGTTGTCTGCATCAGAAAGTAAAATCGGTGCTGAAACCATTCTAACACCTACTTCTCCTACATTTAATGCCTGAAGCGGATTAGCCGAAACGAGGCAAAAAAGAACAGCCAAAAACATCATTTGGCCAGCTGCGAGTAAAGTTCTTTTTGAGTTCATGTTGCTTTTAATTTTAAGGTGAATCATAGTGAATGTATTTTGTAGTGTTTAATTACCAGATATATTACAAAGACTATGCCTAAATGATCAACTTAATCAAATATTATTTTTTCAACTATATAAATTGTTGAATTTCAATTGTTAATGATGAAAAATTTCTGTATTAGTTTGAGATTGAGTCTAAAGCATTATACCTCTTGGCAAATAAACCATCAACTGGCAGTCTAGGCCTTTGGCTTGGTCTAGCTAGCCTGTCGGCTCCGCGGTCTAAGGGCTGCGCCCGGTC
>JAGQWR010000056.1:0-12549 GCA_020437105.1 Saprospiraceae bacterium | reverse complement strand
AGTTCTCCATCCAGCATTCAAAATTATGCATTAAAAATTATGGCCTGGTCTAAGGTCGAGGGTCTATAAAATTCGGCTGTGACGGACTAACCGAAATTTACGATTCAAACGCGTTAAACCTGAGCAAGCGAACTTGGGTCGATTAGGGCTTTTAGCCCTTTTGGTCGATTCGGCTGCGCCGGTGGGTCTATGCCTTTGGCTTTGGTCTATTAGACGTTTCTTTCGTTTGAAAGGACTTCACTATGAATTAAAAATTATGCATTAAAAATTATGCTGGCTTGGTCTAGCTAGCCTGTCGGCTCCGCGGTCTAAGGGCTGCGCCCGGTCTAGGGGTTAAGGTCTAAATTCGAGGAAGGTCCACGTTTTAAACGCGTTAAACCTTCGCGAAGCGAACTAAATAGACCGTATTTCCGGCAAGGAAATACCTAGACCAGCAGGTCTGAAAGACCGCCTAGACCAAGCCAAAGGCCTGGACCACTTATTTGGTCTGTTTTAATAGCGGACGCACTAATCATTCGCCGAAAGGCGCTCCCCTATCTGATAAAAAAGGCCCTTCCGTAAACAATCCACCTAATTTCCCGTTTCTTCTCCAATCAGGAACACGGTTTCCATGCAAAACGAACAACAAATCATGCTCTGGCTAAAGACTGCAAACCCAAAAGGAATGGAGTCTTTATATGATCATTATAGTGCAGCCCTATATGGTATTGCGCTTAAGATTGTACCAGACCCCCAAATCGCGCAGGACGTCCTGCAAGAGGCTTTCGTGAAAATCTGGAAGTCGGCCGGAAGTTATGATGCTTCAAAAGGTACTTTGTTTACCTGGTGTCTCAATATTCTGCGAAATACAGCCATTGATAAAACGCGATCTTTGGGTTATCGAAAGTCCGGAAAGATCCAACCTCTGGAGCATTTCGTAGATATAGGTAAACAAAGTATCCAGCCAGATCAAATCGGAATGAAAGACTTCGTGTTTAATTTAGAGGATAAATACCGGGAGGTGATCGACTTGATCTACTTTCAGGGATATACTCAGCGGGAGGTCGAAGAAACACTAAACATCCCCCTTGGAACCGTAAAATCAAGATTGCGAATTGGGTTAAGTAAACTCCGAACCATTTTCGACGCAAATTGCGTTACCCTTGGAGTTATCTTTTTCATGTTAGGATAGAATAGAGCGAAATGGAAAAGCTGAATAAAAACGAGTTTTTAGAATCCGGGCTTCTGGAACAGTATGTACTCAAAATTGCTACACCAGAGGAAGAAGCTATTGTGGAAGAATACGCACAGCATTTTCCCGAAATCGCTGCTCAGATAAAGGAAATGCAAGCAGCATTAGAAGCTTATGCCATGCAACATGCTGTTCCCCCGCCTCCCGGCATGAAAAAGCAGGTACTATCTGAATTGAATACCCCCGCTTCGGCTAGCAGGTTAAGTTTTGGCACCGGACTCCTTATCGCTGCCTGTATCGCTTTGGCGCTCACCTCTTTTTTGTTATTTAAAACCCAATCCCTTTATAAAGTAGAAAACCAAAACCTGCAAATAGCCTTTTCTGAATTGGAAACCAGTTGCCTGGAAAAAGAAAAACAATCTGAAGCCATTGCACAACAACTTCATATCCTGCGTGCTCCTTCAACCAAAAGAGTACAACTTCTGGGCACTGCAAATGCTCCCGATGCCGATGTTGCCGTTTACTGGAATGAACAGGAAGCTACCGGACTGCTTCAAATCGCCTATCTCCCTCCAATTCCGGAAGGTAAAACCTACCAAATATGGGCTGATGTTGATGGCGTCATGATCAATGCCGGACTCTTTAACGGAGAAAATTTTGACCTCCAGAACATCCAGTTTATCGCTCGGGCAGAATCCCTAAACATCACCCTCGAGCCCGCCGGCGGATCAGACCACCCCACCGTCGAGTTTCTTCAGGCAAACGGGAAAGTGTGATAAAGAATTTTTAATTCCTAATTTTTAATTTTGAATGGGAATAAACAACCTAAGCCCGATACCGACCTCCAATCTATAACCTATAATCTCTAACCTATAACCAAACGCGTCAAACCTTCGCAAAGCGAACACAACCTTCGCGAAGCGAATTATGAAAAATAGTCCGCATCGACTTATATTGGGTGGCAATAACATCCTTAACATAAAGTCACCTGAAAAGTATGTACCGACTGAGCTTCGTTTTCCTCCTTGTTATTCTGGTTTCCTGCGGCACCAGTAAAAAAGAAACAACTTCCGCCAATCTTCAGCCATTTATCCTAATGGATCGCGCGGCAGCGGCCCAGGCGATCGTTACAGATACCACCGACGGCTTTTTCGATCGGGTCAATCTGGTGGAAATGGAGATCCAAATGAAAAAGAATTTTGCTCCTGGTACCACCAGAGAACAGGCTGTCGCCGAATATCGCGCCTTCCTCCAAACGGAAGTACTCGATTTTACGGAAGCGGAGAAAGTAAAAGTCACCGCCGTAATGGAAGAAGCAAAACGCCGCTGTGATCTACTTGCACCGGGCATTTTTCCGATGGGGGTAGCCCTTATTAAAACGCGCATAAATCATTATGGGCCATCTGTTTATTACACCCGGGAAAACGGAATCTATATTCCGGAAAATGAACTGGCGGAATTTCAGGAAGAAGCATTCCTGAGCGTTATGTTGCACGAAATCTTCCACGTGTATTCCCGGTTCCACCCCGCAAAACGTCAAAAACTTTATAGTCTGGTCGGATTTGAACCACTGGAAAAAGTAGAAATTGACCCCAATTGGGCGGATGTGCTGCTCTTCAATCCGGATGGGGTATCCTACAACTGGGGGGTAACGCTAAATATTGATGGTGTTCCAACCCTCGCCGTTCCCTTGATTTATGCAAACGAAGCGAGCTATGTGCAAAGTAAAAACACCTTTTTTGCTTATTTGGAATTCAGTTTGCATCTGGCCACAAAACAGAATGATGGCAGTTACCTGGTAGGAAAACCACTTGGACCAAATTCCATTCCGGCACTATTTGAAAAGATCACCAGCAATACCCAATATATCATTCATCCGGATGAGATTATGGCCGATAATTTCATGTTTCTGACTTACCCCTGGGAAGAAGGGCAGGCGCCCCAATTTGACGAAGCCGGACAGAAATTACAACAAATGACAAAAGCCGTATTGACAGAACAATGATCAAAAACTGGTCACGGCGTCGCCGGATCGCAGGGCTTGTTTTGCTGCTTGGTTTACTCTGGTATATCTTTTGTCTGCCGGCCAGCCTGTTCCAAACGCCCAGGTCCTTTGTGCTGGAATCCTCAGACGGCAGGCTGCTCGGTGCCCAGATTGCCGGCGATGGCCAGTGGCGTTTTCCGGATATTGACAGTGTGCCCACCAAGTTTTCAGCGGCCCTGATCGAATTTGAGGATCGGCGCTTTTACCACCACTTGGGGATAGACCTTCGGGCTATGGCACGTGCCATCGGACAAAACATCCGCGCAAAGCGGATTGTCAGTGGAGGCTCAACGCTGAGTATGCAGGTCATGCGTTTGTCGCGCGAAAATAAGGGAAGAACCCTTTGGCAAAAACTTGTGGAGACGGTGCAGGCTACCCGTCTGGAATGGTCTTACAGCAAGCAGGAAATTTTAGGTTTATATGCTTCTAATGCGCCTTTCGGCGGAAATGTAGTTGGACTCGAAGCTGCTTCTTGGCGTTATTATGGCAAGTCTCCCCACCTGCTCAGTTGGGCAGAAGCCGCTACCCTGGCTGTATTGCCCAACAGCCCCGGCCTCATCCACCCTGGAAGAAACCGGGATGCCCTGCTGGCAAAGCGCAACAGACTCCTCGATCGCCTTTTTCAATCCGGACAAATAGAAGCGCTTGATTGCCAACTGGCCAAAGAAGAACCGCTGCCCGAAAAGCCGTT
Organism: Saprospiraceae bacterium; assembly: GCA_020437105.1. Classification (GTDB taxonomy): domain Bacteria; phylum Bacteroidota; class Bacteroidia; order Chitinophagales; family Saprospiraceae; genus JAAEZH01. The sequence continues at coordinate 8,643 of JAGQWR010000056.1, read as the reverse complement.
GCCCCTCCCTCAAATGGCTCCACATTTATTAGAAAGAGCCCGAAAGGAAGCACTCGATGAAACAGGACGCTTGCACAGCACCGTGGATTTTGACTTACAAAACCGACTGAATACCTTAACTCAGCAGCAACTTTCCATTTTACAGCAAAACGGCATCAATAATCTGGCAGTTCTAGTGCTCGAGATAAAAACGGGTCGGGTGCTGGCTTATCTCGGCAATGCCCCGGGTACCGGTGGAGAAAACCAGGAATATGTCGATATTATAAAAGCGCGCCGCAGCACCGGAAGCATCCTGAAGCCCTTCCTCTTTGCCCGAATGGTAGAAACAGGTGCCCTGATACCAAACACGCTCGTATCGGATATCCCCACCTATATAAGCGGATACAAACCAGAGAATTTCAATTTGCAACATGCCGGAGCAATACCTGCAAAAACCGCACTGGCCCGCTCACTGAATGTCCCTTTCGTGCGCATGCTTCAGGATTACGGACTTGAAAAATTTCATTTCGATTTACAACGGCTTGGGATAGGCGGACTCCGGCCTGATCCCGACCATTATGGCCTCACCCTGATCTTGGGAGGTGCTGAATCCAGCCTCTGGGAAATTTGCAATGTATATGCAGCCATGGCTCGAAACCTGCGCTTCTTTTATGAGCGCCAGGGTACATATGACGCCAATGAATTTCGGCCATCTATTTATAGTAAAGACCAGCCTCTACCCGACATAAATCTATTGAAACAACCACCCCTATTAAGTGCAGGCAGCATCTGGCTCACCTTTGAAGCCATGCAGGAATTGGAAAGACCGGATTCCGAGGGCGCCTGGCGAAAATTTTCAAGCAGCCGCCAAATTGCCTGGAAAACGGGAACGAGTTTCGGTTTCCGGGATGCCTGGGCAGTGGGCATAGATTCTGAATACCTGGTAGGAGTCTGGGCAGGCAATGCAGACGGAGAAGGTCGTCCGGGGCTGGTTGGAGTACGAGCTGCAGCACCTGTTATGTTTCAGGTTTTTGACCTGCTTCCTGCTACCACCTGGTTTGAAAGACCGGATGACGAATTGATACCAACTACTTTCTGCGCACAAAGCGGATATCGGGCCGGAAAATACTGTCCGGTTGACACCCTGGATATGCCACGCATGTCACAGCAGGTGGATGTTTGTCCTTTCCACCAACTCATCCATTATGACCCCGTCCTTCGCCAACGCGTAAATAGTTCCTGTGCACAGGTCGATAGCTGGGAAAACCGTTCCTGGTTTGTGCTCCCACCAGTAGAGGAATACTACTATTTGCCCAACCATCCGGAATATGCCCCCCTACCTCCTTTTAAACAAGGCTGTACGGATCCGGATGAGAATGCGGTCATGCAATTCATATATCCACATGAGGCTGCCCGTATTTATGTACCGGTAAATTTAGACGGCAGTCGGAGCGCAACCATTTTTCGGGCGGCACACCGACGTGCTGATTCAGAAATATTTTGGCATTTAGATAATGCCTATATTGGATCAACGAAAACATTTCACGAAATTGAACTGGATCCGGAGCCGGGAAAACACCGAATAACGTTGGTTGACGAAAAAGGTGTTCGACTTTCTCAGACCTTTGAAATCATTCCAAAAGAAAGAAAATAAAAAAAATTGGCCTATCTATTTCACCTGGGTGCCATGTTGCTTACGCTTCTGAGTCTGGCGCTGTTTGGTATCTTTTTGATGGATCTTTCCCCCGTTTGGGGAATAAACAGGCCGGAGGCCTTATCGGCTGATATGGCACTGCTAACAGACCTGTTCCTCATTCTGCAGTTTGGGTTGCAACACTCTGTTATGGCTCGGCAATCTTTCAAAAAACGGCTAACCAGGATCTTAGCTCCTAAGCTCGAACGCAGTGTCTATATCCTGGCTTCCGCTCTTTCCTTAATCCTGATTGTATGGTTTTGGCAGAGCATGGATGGTATGATTTGGGAAGTTGAAAGCAAGGGAAATATTTACATTCTCCATTTCTTTTTTGGTGTTGGTTGTGTGTTTGCCGGCATCGGTGTGGTTTCAATCAAAGGAGCCGACTTTCTGGGTTTCCAACAGTTCAGGGTATCAAAGACAACAGATAAAATAGAACATCCAATGTTTCAGACCCCGTTTATTTACAGGGTGGTCAGACATCCCATTTATTTTGGTACGCTTTTAGTCTTATGGGTTCACCCGCAAATGAGTTTTGGTCATTTTGTATTGGCCCTCGGAATGACAGCCTATATTATCATTGGCATTTACTACGAAGAAAAGGATCTGGTCCGAATTTATGGCAACCAATACCGCAAATATCAGGAACGGGTGCCAATGTTAATTCCCGGAGTTATGTTGGGTTGGTAAAATAAAAAACTCCTACATCAACAGGAGGCAAGGATGTAGGAGCCACTAAACATACTATGAGAAAACTACACACTGCAAAATACAGCGCCATCAGGCTTGGGGGGTCAGGGATTTAGGATAAGGAGACCTGAAACATTGACTGGGACAAATTCATTTAGGAACTGGTCTTACTCCAATCGCTTCTGTAGTGTGTATTTTCTGAAACGTTTTTTAAAAAATTCCTACGCCCATGGAAGTGGAAAAACAGGCGTAGGAATTTACAATACTATGAGAAAACATTGGTAAGATATACCATTTATAAGGGGCATTTGGAGCGCTTTACGAATAGGGATTAAGGCTCTTTTCTACGGTATCATTACCTTAGGGAACGGTAATTTTCGACTATTTCAACTTCACTTCCACAACGGGAATCCTGATTTCTACACGTGTACCGCTTGCTTTTCCGGTTTCGGGATCCTCCAAATCGATGGTCTCCACAAATACAGATTCGCCCTTTGACTGGTGTAGTAACTGCAGGCGTTTTTCGGTGATACTCGTACCTAATGACTTGTGATTCATAAACTCCTGATCCTGCTCCTGGAGCTGCCTGGATCGCTCGCGGCCAATCCCGTTATCTTCTACGCAGCATAGGATATTCTCATCATCCAACAGTTTAAAGGTCACCTGAATTTTTCCTTTTCCGATCGATCGAATCCCATGCTCAATAGCATTTTCCACGTAAGGCTGAACGATCATAGTCGGTACCCCCATGATGTCTTCTTCGATCTGATCATCTACTATTATCTCAAAGGACAGTCGATTTTCAAACCGCAGTTTCTCGTTAATGGTCAAGTAATCACGTAAAAATTCGATTTCCTCTTCCAGGCTGATCAACTCCATATTGGAGTGCTCCAGGGCCTTCCGCATGAGCTTGGCAAATTTGGCCAGGTACTTGGAAGCATATTTCACCTCATTGGAGGTAATATAGTGCTGAATGGCATTCAGCGCATTAAACATAAAATGCGGATTCATCTGGGCACGAAGGGCCTTCAATTGTAATTGAGTTGCCTGGAGACGAAGCAACTCTGCTTCCTGCTTCTTTTGGCCTGCCTCATACTTTACTTCCAGTTCGAGCAGCTTTCGGGCATTGACCTGCTCGGCGTAATACTCTGCATACTGGTCGTAGAGCACCTGGTATTCATAGGCACTTTTATAGTCATCCTCCGAGGCGAAAAAAGTGGCCATATCCTTATAGATACCCGAAATCTGTTTATAGTCCGGGATTGCTTCCGCATACTTAAAGGCAGAAACAAAATATTCCATAGCCTTGTCAACCTCATCGAGTTCGAGGTACAGGTGGGCGCGCCAGCGATCAATATTAGCGAAGTTGTAATAATCGTCTGATCGCCATTCCTTATAGCCCTGTTCTGCCCGATCGTACAACACCTTTGCTTCTTCAAAGCTGCCATTTTGAAATCGGAGATAGCCCAGATTGGCATAGGCACTTGCCCGCGCCAGCGGACTGGAATCATCAGGCGCCTCTATCGCTTTTTTAAAAAAGGTTTCTGCTTTTTGGTCATCATCCAGTGCCAGATAAGCATTGCCTGCATTGAGATAATGCCAGGAGAGCCGGGTACGCATACCAAGACGTTCGCAAAGTGCGACTACCTGCTCATAGGCTTCAGCGCTTTTTTCCCATTCATTATTTTGTTCGAATACTTTTCCGGTACCGCTGTATATGAGGCATTCAAAATAATGATCTGAGAATGTAGCAGGTTCTTCTGTTTGCCGAAGCCTTTTGGCTGCCTCCATAAAGGATTCAATGGCAGAGGAAAAATTGCTGTAATGTAAATGTAGATATCCCTGGCGACAGATTAGTCTGGCCAAAAGCCTGGAATCCGGAAAAGCTTTGAGTAAACGCGCAGCTTTCTCCAACAGGGAACCAGCCAGTTCCAGATTCTTTAAATTCATTTCCACTCCGGCTGATTCGATCAACACTGAGGCTTGCTGCTGCACATCCCCTCTTTCCTGTACCATTTGCAATGCCTGCTGAATATGTTCGCGGGCAGAGTCGAAGCGATAAAGCTGATTATCGACAAAAGCATTCAGACAATGAAAGTTTAACTTAAAGTCGGGTAGATTCTCCCGATCCAGGATGGTTTTATATTCTAAAAGTCCCCGTTCAGCGCGTGCAGTATCCGTATAGGCGTAATGGCTTACTAACTGGTCGAGCAGAAAAAGGCGTTGGCGGTCGTCATCCATTTGTTGGAGCTGGCGTTCCAAACGAGCGAGGGTTCGGGTATCCGTTAAAGTGGACATATTTGATTAGATTCTGAACCTTTTACATATCTGAATAAATGTACACTAAAAGGCTCAAAACACAAAGAGGCTGCACCGAAATCGATGCAGCCTCTTTGTCCTGATTGAAAAATCCTATTGTGGAAGGATATTTCCACAGATGTTCAAGAACCTTTTCCACTTACTCCCCTTCTCTCTACCTCCAATGATCTTTTTCATCTCCTCCTTGCGGATCGGACGTACATCTTTTTTAAGATCTTTCAGGTTTGATTTTGATTTTCCCATAGAGACCGATTTGAAAAAAGGATTTCTCCCTGTTCATGTGATGCCAAATTCGTTAATTACCTTTCAAAGGTACAAAAATAAATGTGTGTCGGAAAGGGTAAATTTCTGTCAGACTTACATCTACCTTTAAATAGGGATGATCCAAGGGCCAAAATTAGAGACCTTCCTGTAGTCGTCGCATTTGTTCCATAAAGGCCGGACGTCTCCGGCGGGATACTTCAATACGGATTCCATCGTCCATAATAAGATAGCCACCATCACCCTTTACAAATTTTCGCATATAATTCAGGTTGATAACGTGGCGTTTATGTACCCGATAGAAGTTTACCCCTTCCAGCATCTCCTCGTAGGCCTTTATCGTTTTGCTGGCCGTAATCTTTTCCTCATTCCGCAGGAAGATGTGCGTGTAGTTATCTTCTGCTTCAAATCGCACGATGTCTCGAATATTCACAAAATAAATTCCATCCAGGGCAGAAATGCTCATTTTTTCAAAAGCATTCGGATGATGATAGACCTGATTGAAGAGATCCAGCCTCGAATCGATCTTATTATCACGTCGGGGGTTGATGCGCATGACGGCCTTTTGCAGGGAATCCGGATCGATCGGTTTTACGATGTAACCAATGGAGCTGTACTCACAGGCCTTGATCGCGTATTCATCAAAAGCTGTAACAAAAATGATATCAAAATCTAACGGACGTTGATCATTTAGCCATTGAAAAACAAGGCCATCCGGCAGGTTAATATCCAGAAAAGCCACATCCGGGGTAAACTCGGGAACCTCCATCATCCGATGGGCTTCCGCAATACTTCCAGCTTCACCGATCACTTCTAATTCCGGACAATATTCTGCTATAAGACTCTTCAGATTATTGAGTCCTTTTACTTCATCTTCAATGATAACTGCTTTGATCACAATATTCTTTTTTATTTCCCCAAGGGTTTTAAACCCTATAAGACGTTATTTAAGCCTTCTCAAACCTAAATTTAACAGATACTTCAAATTTAAAAGGTTTTATAGATAGGAAAAATACTAAATTTTAGGAACGGTGCCAATATCCGGGTAGGCGGTGCTAAAACACCTATCTTCGTTTCTCCGCAATCTCCAAAGCCTTTTCAAAAGGAATTTTAGGAAAAACATCGAGCTTCCCGCCTAGAGTGGCATCAAAAATCTGCCGGTCATCTTTTTTGAAATGATAATTAGCCAAATGATAGGATACTTCCGATCCATACACGTCTGCCAACTGCCACTTTTGCCCCTTGAAATAATCCGGGTGGAAATGATTCATATCATCTCCCTCAAATATTTGGGTTTCATGCGAGTCCCCCGTCTGCTTGAAGCTATGATCTACACCGATTAGAAATACACGTCTAAACCCCATGTAATAGGCAATTTGCATCGCTACGTAAGTCACGGTATTGCCTTCACAAATCGGATTGGTAATATCCTCGTAGAAAGACCAGGTATTGAGTGTATGCAGGCGATGAATATGCGGCTGATCAGCCACCACGCCTTTGGAAGCAGAATAAGAAAGAAAAACAGGACAGTCTATTTGCTCAAAATCCTTTGCAGCCTGTTCGATTACGTGCCCGTTAACAGCCACCAGATAACTTAGATCAATTTTCACCTTCTCAAAAATGAGGAAAATCTTATTTAGGCCAAAGGTGTAGTAATCTGACAATGGACTCAAATCCATTTTATTCAGACTCGGCCCGTTTCCCATGATGAAACAATCCTTGCCCGCATGAATATTATGGTATTGCCTAAGTTCTTTGGCGTATTTTCTGCGCCAGTTAAAGTACCCTGCAGCTTCCTGCATTTTTGCTGAACCCGAAAAAATTTTCAGGCCAAATAAGGCCCCCTGTGGTCTTCCCATTCTACAAATCCTTTAAAACCGAACTAATTCCGCCATCCAGCGTAATATTTGCACCATGAATGAATCCGGTGTTTTCGGATGCCAAAAATAAAACCAATTTTGCTACCTCCTCCGGATAGCCAATGCGCTGTACCGGATGCAGTTTCTTTAACTTAATCAGCGCGTCTTCATCTCCCTCAAACCCATCCCGAAGCATGTCTGTTTCGATGGCTGCCGGACTAATTGCATTTACACGCACCCGGCCTTCCAGATCAACGGCCAATGCTTTGGTAAGTCCGATCAAAGCACTCTTGGAGGTAGCGTAAGATACAAAACGGGGCTTGGTGAGCTGGTGATGGATACTTCCTACATTGATAATCGAACCACGACTATCCGCTAATTTGGATAAAAACAACTTACTCAGCACCATCGGACCCGTCAGATTTACATTTAAAGTCTCCTGCCAGTCTTCCAGTTTTATTTCATCCAAATGCCCCAGCTTCTGCACGGCGGCATTATTCACTAACACGTCCAACTTGGGGATTACCTGCTCAAATATCTCCGTATATTTTATTCTGTAGGATGCACTTTTCACATACTCATTAATATCAAAAAGGAGGAATCGATCACAGTTGTACTGGAAGTCATCCCGCCGATCAACACCAAATACATAATAACCATTCGCCCGTAGTGCTTTTCCGATCGCCGAACCAATACCGCCTAATATCCCTGTAACAAGCGCGTTTTTTTGTATCATAATTAATCGTTTTTCAAATCATCATCATCTGTTGGGATATCCAAAAACCCAAATAAACGCTGAATAGCTTCCAGGCTGGCCCGACGCACCGCATCCACCGTATTGGAGCCATTATGTGTACCAAAAATACATTGATTCATTCTCCGTAAGGGAGAATCCATAGGCAGGGGTTCAACCTCAAATACATCCAGGGCTGCTGCGCTTACCTGTCCGCTTTCCAATGCGCGGATCAGAGCGGGCTCATCGATCAAAGCCCCTCTGGAAACATTAACGATCCGAACACCTTTTTTCATGCGCCCAATAGACTCGGCATTTACCATCTCTTTGGTTTCGGGCGTCAGGGCACAGGTTATAACCAAAAAGTCGGCATGCTCCATGCCATTCGGAAATTCCTCAAATAAATAAGGTAAATTTTCATTCCGGGAATACGGATCATAAACCTGAACCTCCAGCCCTAGGGCATACAAGCGAGAGGCAACAGCTCGTCCGATATCTCCAAACCCAATCACCCCTGCTTTTCGGCCGTAAATAGAGATACCCGCCGGTTTTGGCCAGCTTCCTGCCCGGACTCCCCGGTCTATTTCATAAGTGTGCCTGGCCAGCCCAATCAGGTAATGCAACGCAATGTCGGCTACCTCGCGTCCAAACATATTCGGGGTATTGATCACCGGTATGCCTAACCGCTTGCAGGCGGCAAAATCAACGTTGTCTGTACCGACGCCCCACTTCACCACCGCTTTTAATTTGCCCGCCTTACCGGCAATAAAAACACGTTCTGTTGCCGGGTCATCTCCGATAATCCAACCATCAACTGTTGGCAGTATTTCTTCGAGTTCAGATTCACTTAGGGTTTGTACTACATTCGGAGTAACCAATTCTAATCCCCGGGATTCAAAAATAGCCCGGAACGATTCAATTTGCCCCAACATGGGCGGACAAGTAACCAGGATGCGCATGAGGTAGTTTGAGTTTGCCCCGATAGCTATCGGTGGAGTTTGGGTTTGGGTTTGTGCAGATTGCAATCGGGGGTGGTTCGGTGGTCGTGTTAGTGGGTTAGTTGGCTAGTTGGTTAGTTGGTTAGTTGGACTTCATTAAAAATTAAGACT
>JAGQWR010000055.1 GCA_020437105.1 Saprospiraceae bacterium | reverse complement strand
TCCGTAGGAGATAAATCTTTGTAGAAAAACAGATAGGCACGAAAAATAAGCCCCATCGGGGCGACACAATGCTACTAATGGGATTGCTCCACTGGCTTATAATTTTACGCTTAGACTTGTTTTTTTTTTACACAGTGGATGAAGAATAAATGTTGAATAATGAATAAATTCCCTGTAGGAAATTATGATAAATCATTGAAAATACTTACGAGGGAGATAAATCGGCAAAAAAATAATCCCACCAATGCGACACAAAATGCAAATTGAAATGGCAAACACCTATACCCAACTATTGATCCAATTTGTCTTTGCTGTTAAAAATAGAGAAACAATAATTAAAGAAAATATTCGCTTGCATTTGGAGAAATATATTTCAGGTATTGTCCAAAACAAGCAACATAAATTATTGGCAATTTACTGTATGCCAGATCATTGCCATGTTTTGGTAGGCTTACATCCTGCGCAATCTATATCTGATTTGGCTAAAGACATCAAAGCTAATTCATCAAAATGGCTAAATGAACAAACTTATTTTCGGTCAAAATTCAATTGGCAGGAAGGGTATGGTGCTTTTAGCTATTCAAAGAGTCAGTTAAATACTGTGGTGAATTATATTCTTCAGCAACAAGAGCATCATAAAAAGAAAACATTTAAAGAAGAGTATGTAGAATTTCTACAAAAATTCAATGTGGAATATGATCAACAATATTTATTTGATTGGATCGTATAAGGTGCCGCTCCTACGGAGCTATTTAATGAAATTTTAATTTGACATGTACTACAAAGATAATGCTCCGCTGGAGCAAAAATCTAGACACTATTTGAATGTTTTACATTCAACATAATAGAAAATTTCATTTCGTTAAATGTCACTTGTTTGTTCAGGCCCAAACCACTTTCGTTTGGATTTATTTAATATTTAAAGGTACAATGCCTGAAAATATCTCCGTAGGAGATTAATATTTGTAGAAAAATAAATAGAAACGAAAAACTAGCCCATCGGGGCGACACTGATGGTCAAATAGAAGGCGCTTTTGCTCCTCTGTTTCCTGCCAAAAAACAAAAGCCCCGTAACCAAAAGATTACGAGGCTTTCTTTGTAGCGGAGGCAGGACTTGAACCTGCGACCTTCGGGTTATGCATACCACTATAGCTTTCGCTACTCCCGAATAATTCGGGATTTGATGGTCTGGACTTTCTCTTCACCCTTTTCGTTTAAAACGAAGGAGGGTGTCTGCCATCAAGTCTCTACACCTTCCCTGCTATTTCTAACAGGGCTTGGCTCGGGATTACCATACTAAAGGCTTCCCCGAATTTGACAGAATTCATTCCGGCATTTCTACCGAAACAGCCCATTGCTGAATTAGATTCCATGCATTGCGAAATTCAAATGATTTTGGCTTTCGCTGACGCTTGCTGGTTTCGACTAAGTGTATTTCGGAACCATAGTTTATGAAAGTCGAACTTGGCATAATATAAAAAATGTCCAAATCCTGAATGTAGATGATAGCAAAATCAGTTTCCTGATAAGTTGATCTAACCATTTTTTTGCGATTTGTTTTTGTTCTGCGGTTGTCAACTACGTAGTTTTCTTTTTTAGAATCAAACCATGCACTCTTAACCTGAACTTTTATCAAAACGCCATCTACATCTAACACTAAATCGTAGGGTAATCGATCTCCAACCGGATGCAAGACATTCCAATTGGCTTTTAAAGCAAACAGCACAACTGCCTGCTCAGCAATATCACCTTTCAACTTAGTATCCATAAACCTCTAAATCAACAGTTCTTGAGCCCGACGAGCTACCAACTGCTCCACTCCGCGATGTTGATCCCAACCAACTTTCTGATTGGGAGTGCAAATATAGAACGGCACCTTGAACAATGCAAGCTATTTTTCGTTTTTTTTGATTTTTAGGAAAGCCACATTTGAAAGCTGTCTATCCGGTTAGTAGAGGTGTGGATTAGGGACATCTGACTTATCTTTGCCCCATGCCAGAAAATATTCCATTTGCACCACCTCGTATTGATCAGGCGATTATCGACGAGGTGACCGATACCCTCAAATCCGGTTGGATTACCACCGGTCCGCGTACTAAAGCACTGGAGAAGGAAATCCAATTGATGACCCGAATTGAAAAGGTGCTGTGCGTAAATTCGGCGACAGCCGGCATGGAACTCATCCTCCGCTTCATGGGGATCGGCCCGGGCGATGAGGTGATCATACCTGCCTATACCTACTGCGCTACTGCGAATGTGGTTGTTCATTGTGGCGCCCGCCCGCTCATGGTCGATATCAATCCGCTGGATGGCTGCATGGATCTGGAGGCAGTGCGGAGGGCTGTTTCGCCCCGTACCAAAGCCATCATTCCGGTAGATTTGGCTGGTTTACCAATTGATTATCTTGCCTTGCGGCGAATTCTGGAAGAACCAGAAATACAGGCGCTTTTTCATCCGGAAGGGGAACATCAGCAGGCACTTGGACGACCATTAATAATGGCAGATGCTGCCCATTCGCTTGGAGCGCGCTTATTTGGAAAATCACCGGCTATCCATGCTGATGCGACCGTATTCTCTTTTCATGCAGTAAAAAATTTAACCACCGCGGAAGGTGGTGCGATTTGCCTGAACTTTCCGGCACCTTTTGATAATGAGCAACTTTACAGTGCCCTCAACCGGGGTTCGCTGCACGGACAAAGCAAAGATGCGCTGGCCAAATTTGGCGGAAACTCCTGGGAGTATGATGTTTTGGAAGCGGGTTATAAATGTAATATGCCAGATGTGTTGGCAGCGATCGGACTGGTGGAAGCCCGGCGGTATGAATCGGAAACACTGCCCCGTCGGATAGCTATCTGTCAGCGTTATGCCACCTTATTGAGTGCTTATAGCTGGGCTGAGCTCCCCGTTTTAGCGGATGCAGATCGCATTTCTTCCGCCCACCTTTTCCTCCTGCGCATCCGGGGTATTGATCAAACCAGACGCAATCGTATTATCCAAAAGATCTTTGATTCCGGCGTTTCAGTTAATGTGCATTATAAGCCCCTTCCGATGCTGAGTTTTTATAAAGAGGCAGGATACGACATGGCGCATTATCCCAATGCAACGGACTTTTTCGAAAGGGAAATCACCCTGCCGGTGTTTTTTGATCTCACTGATGCGCAGCAAGACCGGGTCGTACAAGTTTTAGTAAGTGCTGTCGAAACCGAATTACATGATTAGTAGCCTCAAATGCTTTTTTGATCAGTTGATCAGTGTGTTGGCGCTCTTTTTCCTGTCGCCCATATTAGCTTGTATCGCCATCCTAATAAAAATGGACTCCAATGGTCCGGTTATTTTTCGACAGACTCGGGTGGGGAGATATGGAGTGCCCTTTGAGCTTTATAAATTCCGAACCATGTTTATGGAGGGCGATAAAAAAAGACAAATCACGGTAGGGGATCGCGATCCCCGAATTACCAAGGTGGGGTATTATCTCCGCAAGTATAAATTGGATGAATTACCCCAACTCTGGAATATTGTAAAAAGCGACATGAGCATTGTTGGTCCGCGCCCGGAAGTACCGCAATACGTGGATCTTTACGATGACCGCCAACGCCAGGTACTTTGGGTACGTCCGGGGCTCACTGACTACGCTTCTCTTGAATACTTTGAGGAAGCTAAATTACTCGCCCAAAGCGCAGATCCGGAAAAAACTTACATCGAAGAAATCCTCCCTGCCAAACTGGAGTTAAATTTAAAATACCTGGAGGAACGCAATTTTCTGGTTGACCTCAAAATTATTTTCCGGACCATTTTCCGGATTATTGGTCTAGATTAAGCGCTCGCCTAAATCTTAGGTAAAAAAATAGCTGAAAACTATTCATTTTCAGCTAATACCTTTTTAGCAAGATTTTGTGCCGGAAAATTATTATCTGTTGCAAAATTACTTAATACAGAAAAGTCTTTGACCTTAGATTCTTCTAAATTAATTAATGCTAAATAAAAATCTACTCCTTTTTCCGGGATTGAAGTTATTGAAGGATCAAGCGCATCTAAAATAGTTAATGATTCTCTGGCTAGATTGAATTCATTTAAATAGTAATAACAAGTGGATTTTATAAATAACCAGTTTGGATCTTTTAAATTTTTAGATTCAATAGCATCAAGCGCTTCCTTGTATCTTTTTTCAGAATAGTCATTAACAATATTATATATAGGAGAATTTTCATTTGTAATAAATATACTTGCAATCGGATAAGGGTCTCTTAATAATGTTTTGTCTTTTTGGAATTTTGTGAAAAGAAATATTCCCAGAATACAGGCAAGTATAAGGCCTGTCCCAATAATAATGTTTCTGATATAATTCTTTTCTTTTTTATAATTTAATATTGATTCGTCGGGCGGCTTTATTAGTGATTCAAATATAGCGGGATGTTCATTTAAAAGGAATAATGCCATTTGCATTTCTTTCGCTTGAATATACTCCTTGTATAGCTCTGGATTTTTTTTCAGTTCGTCATTAAATTGCGTCACTTTATCCGGAGGGAGCGTTCCCGCCAGAATAGCAGGAATCATATCTGTGAATGTATTTGGGGAATTCATGGTTTGTCTTTTCAGGTTTGTAAAACTTGTTAGCGGAGGTTTTTCATCTGGGCTTTGAGCTGACTAAGCCTGACTTTAACCCTTTCGGGGTCTAAGTTTAGGCTTGTGGCTATTTGCTCAGCATTTTCATTGTGGTAGAAATACCTGGTCAGGATAATTTGGTCCTGTTTTTGTTTACTTGCTAACCATTTTAACAACTTGGTGGAGGGTACTGCTTCGGTGTCTATTATTAACGCTTGGAAATCAACTGGAGGAGGCGTATCAAAACCAGGCTGGATATGGAGTTGATACGCATTTTCTATTGGAACCTTGGGGCGTTTATCTGGTCTTCTTGATTCTTTGGCAACATTTCGGAGGATTCCAAAAGCAAATCCCATTAATTTACCCTCATCTTTATATTTTCCGTCTTTAACTCGCTTCCATAATTGAAAAAGAGCCTTGTTTCTAATGAAAACTAATTGGTTGTAATCCCGAATATTGTATTGTGGTGCAACCTTTACGTTGAGGTCAAGCCAAAGCTGGGTTGAAATAATATCCAGAATCTTTGGGTCTTCCTGTCGGATTCCTTCCAATAATTGGGGGTCAGAGTATGAGGATATAGTTTCCATTATACCAAAGGAGTTAGTTTAATAACCAATGTACTGCCTTGTTTGGTGTTCTCGTTTTATCTGTTAACATCCCTTTGCCTTCAACTTATTGTTATTCATAAATCCAGGGCTTGTGGGAAGATCTGGTTTCCGATTACACCTTATACATGGATGGCTGATACCATATAGTTACACTTCCTCCATTTTATTTGAAAAATATTTTTGATGTTTATCGATTTTTTGAATGGGTTGGTGGAAAATCAACTCCCTCGCGAACTATTTGCCCCCTTGGTGGCGTTTTCATTTTAGGTTTACAGAGAGCCAATTTTGCGTACGATCCTTTTAGGATTTGGAAGGTGATTTACAGCCATAAGATTTGATCACTTCCAAATTCACTTAAATGAGGGCGTATATCTTTTCTTTCTTGTTGCTAATGGCAGCCTCGCTGCCTTTAACCGGCTTATCTCAGGATTCAATTCGTGTTGAGATTAATCCGGACCTTGATTTTCATCTTATTTGGATTGATTTTGGTCCGGAGTATAATTATCGAATTAACTATAAGTCGGCTGATTGGGATTTTGTGGGCAATGTCCATGAGACCTCTAATCATTACATACTCATTGATCATCACATGTATATATGTGATGAAGTTGTATTCTACGTACATGTTTACACCGTATGTGATGGCAAAGAATGCCTCGCCTGTGTTTTATCCTTTCTGATTAAATTCCCTTGTTTAGCTTTTATGCCTCACGCTGACTATTTCTGTCCTGATTTAGTTTGTTCCCCATTTTTATTTGAAACATTTTTTATTCCTAATGTAATTATTACGACTGTGTGATCCATATATAGATGAATTAAATGATGAGTTATGCGACTGTTATTTTTCATCTGTGTCCTATTGTTTTTATTCACACTACCTACCCGCAAGGTGGAGGTAAAAGAGACATGGGGTAACAAGCAGGAATACCTCAATGAGTATGTTGAATTTATGACGAAAATTGAAATCCATCTACATGAAATGAACGAAACGGATTGGGTGATTGCAAATGAATTGTATCGCAGTTTTTCTCGGAATGGATATACCCAATTTATTGATACATTTTCCGATCAGGAAAAAATGAAGTTAAAAGAATTTTCTCGAATTTATCTAAAATGGAAGGCCTCTTGGACTTTTCGCATGTGGCGTAATAGAGCGGAAGATTTTCTTTTGGACGTTTAAAAAAATAAATAAAGCTGTGTAAACCATATTGATTAATTGTTTTCCGAAGTGAATTTCGGAAACACCTAAAATCCTTTTAAAGCGATGAAAACTAAAACTAAAGCTGTGAAGGCTAATGGCGGAGCTATGTCTGCCTTTGTCGAAAAAACCATTCCAAAAAACCAACTCTCTCAAATTAAAGGCGGCGATGGCGATACCCATCAGGGTACTGATTGGGTTGGAAATGAGGATATGGTTGACAGTTAGCTATGGAGCCGGGGACTTTTGTTCCCGGTTTTTTTTTCAATTGGTTCCAGAAGTTTTTCCAATTCTTCTCCCAGCCACCTTCCTGCTGTGATAGGTTTAAGGTTCAGAAACCAAGTTTTTATTTTTTCCGGGTAAATCTGTTCTCTTTTTTCGATTTTTTGCCGAAGGCTTGCCAGTTTTCGAATGCCTTTGATCAGGTTTAAGTATTGGTGGCGGGAGTGTGGTGTTAGTTGTCGGTGTTGACTGAGAAAACGTCGGGAGGTCTGTAATTGATTCTGGAAAGAATCATTGGTATAGTTTCCCAAAACAAGGGCCCGGTACATTGC
Source organism: Saprospiraceae bacterium (assembly GCA_020437105.1). Classification (GTDB taxonomy): domain Bacteria; phylum Bacteroidota; class Bacteroidia; order Chitinophagales; family Saprospiraceae; genus JAAEZH01. The sequence continues at coordinate 6,508 of JAGQWR010000055.1, read as the reverse complement.
TCGAATTAGGAGGGAATACAAGCGACGCTGAAGTTGTGGATCCCTGCTTTGAATTCCGTAAAGTTGGATGATGACCTGGATCGGATTATTACCACGAATCCAGACATAGCTTTTCCCGATGTCCAGAATAAGGTCTCTGTTTTTTACAGGAAGCTTGTGTTTGTAGTTTTCGATAAATGATAAGACCCAGTCGGTATGACCGCAAGCGGCTCCTATACTACAGAAGTTTAAAAAACCACCGTGTGAGATCTGTTCATTTAGGTCAATCAGACCCGCCTGAATAACGAAGCTGGAAAGATCAAATAGCAGGTACTCAAATTCGTAATTGCCCCGAACAATCTGGCGGTTGGCATGATTAAAAAGCTTGCCATAGCCATATTCTGCTTCAGATTGACTCAGGTACGGAAACGCCACCTTATAAGTTTCGAGTAGTTGAATGAAGTCTAATTTATCAAAATCAGATTTTAAGTAAAACAAATAAACCTGCAAATGAAAACGGATAACAGGATCGGTTTCCTGGACGAGTTTAGCCCATGCAATAATCGGTTCAATGAGTTCTATGCTGTGCTGTTCCCGGAAGGTCGTTTCCCTCGAACGGAGATCAGCTGCGAAGATGAGCTTTGAAATCAGATAGTAGCGGTCTGTTTCCCGCATATTCTCTATGGCCAGTTCTTGAGTTTCGTCCTGTGTTTTTCTCTGGAATGTAGCTGGGTGGCCATAAAGGAACTTATAATATTCGTGTAAGTGGCTACTAGACTCCCAGTTTTGAAACGGTTTATCCTGCCATTTGGCCAATGTTTTTTTTAGGTGAATGTCTAATAGCCCGTAGCAGCCCCTTGCTGCCAATTGATCTGTAAGCGCTCGATCCCTTTTCTGTGGGTTTGAAAGCAGATCTTGTATGCTAATAAAGCGCTCCAATTCCCGGCTCAGTTTGCTGAGAGAGTCTGTAATATAGCGAATTTGGAAACTCTCGGAAGAAGATAAGTCTTTTGCAAGTTCTTTTGGGGAAAGGCCCGCACTTTCAAAAGCAGGCCAGTGTGGTTTTATGAAAAGGAAGAGTTGCAAAGCTATCTCAGGAACGTTTGCCAGATAGGAATGCAGGTGTTTTTCAAAAAGAGAAAGCTCCTTTCGATCCAGCGTCCGAAGCAGACGGTATATTTTATGTGTAGGTTTAATAGTTTTGACGTAAATTTACTTTGTTAACATTTTATAAATATCAATAAAATAAGTTACTATTGAACAAATAAATCATTTTATAATTGATTTTTAACAAAAAAAAATAGCGTAATTCTGATTCAAAGTTTTTTTTTTCGACGTGAATATGTATTTACTTTTCGGCAACACTTCCAAGGTGTGCGTAAACGAGAGAGCGTTTTCTATTTTGTCCTGCTATGGTGGGATAATCCTTGGACACGTAAAAAATACAATGCGGTTCGGAAGAAAGACAGTACTTCCCCAAAAAATCAGAATTGGCCTCTGAATTACCTTTCTGGTACGCTCTCTCTCTGTTGGGGACAACCAATGATGGGTAGTTGCTGCTTTCTATCCGACCGCCTTTTGAATAAAATATGGCTTATGGTCACCAGACTATGACCCCGGTTTCAGATACCGGTTTTACGCGTAGCTTATTTGTTATATCAATAGGCTTTGGAACTGTACATAAGTTATATGCACTATGGCATTATCTGAAACTATTTAATGGAGGATCTGATTGGGAGCTGTCATCCGTTTTCACGGAACTAGTCCTGACTAACAAAACCGCTTCAGGAGTTCTATGACTTTTGAAGGTCATTAGGATTTTAAGTTGGCTATAGTCCATCGGGCATTGCATGATGCTATTGGAGTTGAAGGTTCGCACGTTGCCGATGTTCAGCCTCCCTTTCTCCGATCCAAAAAACGTTTTTAATTCCGGGCACCTACAAGTATTAAAAGCAGGGTCCAAACCCACCATCCCGCACATACATCACCACCCAATTGGTCATAGATTGATAACCTACTCTATCAGATTTTTCCTATTATTATGAAGGCTTTATCCTTGTACTTGGAAAGTGCTGGTTTAAACATTTGGGGTACCCGAAATAGAAATTAATCATTAGAATCATGAAAAAAACAATCAAAAGAGTATTTCTGAGTTCAATCTCCATTCTAGGAGTGAGCTTCTTATTTTGGTTATTGTTCTTTTTAAATCCCAATTGGTCGTATGCCAATAAAACCCAATTCGAGTTTGTAACTGTTTATCACAATGGAGCATTAGATGCGGGAGCAGAACTTGTAATAATGAATGCGATAAGTATCATTAAAGATTCCGAATTATTTACGAATGATATTACTATTCACTTATGTCTGAATGATGATCCGGTATATCCGAAGCTACATCCTTTAGCGGGCAATCCAATTGCCTATGCTTTTATGAATAAAACGATTATTAAAAATTGTGAACTTAAGTTTGATGAAAATGTAGCGGAAACGCAATGGGAGGTAAATGACTATGAACTAAGAAAATTCAACCTTACCTGGTTGTTAGCCCATGAATTTACCCATAATTTGCAATATCACGAAAATTCAAGCTACTTTCTAACCTCTACAATAGGAACGCTTAATTGGAAACTGGAAGGACATGCCGAGTATATCTCCAGGCAATATAAAGATGATGGGAGGCTTAAAGAGAAAGTAGCTATTTTCCAGGCGGAAGAACAAGGTCAACATATTGGATTGCCCGTATTTGAAACGGCAGACGGTACCCGGCAAATTCTTTCATACTTTAAATATGCCTTAATTATTCAATATCTGATGGAAGAAAAGGAAATGAGTTTTAAGGAAATTTGTGAGAGCAAAAAAAATCTGGAGCAATGTTATGCTGATTTAATCCAATGGAGTAACAGGTGAAAATTCCAGAAATAAATAGTTTGATATGGATCAGGATAAGCAAGCCTTTAGTGAAGTTTTTCCGGATGGGATTCTGAATATTGAATCAGCCGATCTGCGTGAAGATGAAAAAGAGTTCTTAAGGATACTTTTAAAAAATTTAAGATGGAACATATCGGAAGGGTTTTTAGGCGATATTATCCCCGGCTCCAAAGAAGTGTATGTTGATTATATAAATAGTAACAGCCATAATGCTCAGGCAAATGTATTTGGCTTTAAAGCTATTGGAATAAACTACGGACTTGTATTAAATCTGTACAAAATATCGGCTATTCTGCTGAACTGTAAAGAATTATTCGAGGATCTCGATTTTGATAGTGAATTATACTCCATTGAAGATTTAAAGCCATTGTTTGAAAATTCATTTGAAGAAATTCCTGATTTACGAATGCGTACTAAGCCGGTTTCTGAACAGCGAACCATGATGGCTTCCATTGTAGCAAGGATCGCTTTCTATTTTGTAATCGGACATGAACTCAGTCATGTAAATAATCACAGACGAATAATCCCGGAATTGATTCATTCAGGGTTTATTTCTGAATTTTACTCAGATGAGGTATTTGATAGTGAAACGATTTTTAACCTGAGGACACTGGAACTTGATGCCGACAGGAATGGCGCTTTAGTTAGTTTTTGGCTGGCTATTCAGTTTTATCAGGCTGAAGATAGTTTGTTGTATGACCTTTATCCGGGGCCATCTTACGTCTGGATGGTTTCTATATTGTCTGTACTTTTTTCTTTTGAGAAAGGATCTGAATTTTATTACCCCAATAAAACAAGTTATCATCCGGTAGCTTATATTAGACAGAGTTTTTGTCTGCAATTCATTCGGGGGATTTTAGATAATCCTGATTTTGTTGATTTTTTTGGAGCTAATTACAAGCCTGATTTTAATTTGGCTCTTGTCAATGATTATGAAGGGATTGAACTTTTCTTCGGGGAGTTAGGCTCCAAGCGGAATCCAACAATGGAATTAGAATTTAAAAACCTGATTGAAAACCTCCGAATTTTACAATCAAAATTTTAACAATGCCAGTAAATATTGCAACCTCAATAGATATTAGTAAAGAAGAAGAAGACTTCTTAAGAGGCTACTTCCCGGAAGAGTCATTTGAGATTAAAAAATCAGTTTTTACACCTGGTGTAGATTCTACTTTTTTAATATTAAACTTTGTTGTTAGTGCTGTTGCCGGAGGAGTTTTATATGATTTATTCAAGGGTGGAATACTGAAATTATACCAGAGTTATAAGAACCGGCCTGGGCGTGAACTTACAATTACCATTAAATACAAGGATAAATTTTATAGAATAAAAGGAAATGAAGTGTCAAAGATGAGTGAAGATGGCAGTTATGTTCCTGTTGATGAGGTAAATGAAATATTCATCGACATGGAAAATGATTCTGAATTTTGACCAAAAAATGTCCATTGTGCAAGAGCATCTGAAGTCCGTACTGCGAAAGATATGCACAAATTTATACAGCGAGTCATTCAAAAAGAATTAGGAGAAAGTGTGCTTTCTATTCGTGAAATTAACGGACTAGGGTCAGTCAATCAGGTGTTTGATGTTGAAGGTAGTACAGCGAATTATATTATTCGATTAAATGAGGATCCGGCAAAACAAGTAGAATATCAAAAAGAAAAATGGTGCCTGGATAAATTAAAAACAGTGAATGTGCCTGCACCGGTTATATTGGCTATGGGGATGTTTGATAAGGTATTGTTTATGATCCAGGAAAAAATACCCGGAATAAACGGTGCTTATTGTAAGCCCAAAGAAAAACTGGAAATTTGGAAGCAGCTGGGGCAGTATGCCAGAAAATATCAGCACATCTTTCAAATTGAAGACGAGCAGGTAGGTGCAGCGGAGTTTCATGATAATTGGAAGGCCAGACTTATTTATAATATCAACAAACTAGCTGTAGCCGACAGTCTGCTAAAGAATGGGGTCTTTAATAAAAACCAACAACAGATAGTTAGAATTGCTCTGGAAAACCTTAAATCAAAAACGTATAAAGTCGGATTGGTGCACGGCGACTTAAGTCTGAGAAATTGTATTTGGAATGATGGTCAGGTTTATCTACTTGATTGGGGCACCGCAGAAATCAATGTTGTGCCGCACAATGAAATAGGCATCCTCCAGATGTCTGATGAAGCTTCCGAAGAAGAAATATACCGGTTTTTAAAAGGTTTAGGATTGTCAAGGGCTGACTACAATGAAATAAAAGCCGAAATAAACGTTCTTAATTTGTTGCACCGCCTGGATAAGTACCGCTGGGCTGTTGATCATAACATTCGGGATATTAAGAATTATGAAGACAGAATAAAAAAGGCGTTTAGAAACCTGAATCCCCTCTAAATCAAACAAGAATAATATGTGGCAGTATATTTTATTATCTTTTGGGTTATTCCTGTCTGCCTGCCCGACTTTTGCCCAACAGCACACTGTAAAATCGGATACCATTCCCTTTACATTGACGGTACATAATAATCTGGTCATTCAGGGTGTCCTCAATAATAGCGATACAGTTAATTTGATGTTTCATACAGCGGCTGATGCGATAACTTTAATTCAGGATGCCACAGAAAACATGTCCAGCATAAATTGGAATGCTGTTGATACAGTTGGTAGCTGGGGTGGCCAACAGGCAGCAAGATTCAGCGAAAGCAATACCTTACAGATCGGAGCATTTACCTGGGATAGCCAGCCAATTTGGGAAAATGAATATTCCGGTCCGACTACAGATGGAAAGTTTGGTCCAAACCTTTTTGAGAACCAGGTCATCGAAATTAATTTCGATAAAAAAATTATTATTATTCACGAAACCCTTCCCCAATATTGTGAAACCTATGAGAAATTAGATCTCCTGTTTGAAAACGGATTTATGTTTATTGTCGGAAAAAGTCAAGTAGGGGAGGAGACTTTCGAAAACAGATTTTTAATTCACTCCGGTTATAGCGGAGCTATTTTGTACGACGACCAATTTGTTGAAACAAGCAAAATCGGAGATCACCTGGAGATCATCTCCGAAAATGAGTTAAAAGACTCTTATGGGAATATCCTGAAAACCAAAAAGGCCATTTTACCTCTATTCGAATTAGGCAATATATCTTTATTAAATATACCCGTAGGCTTTTTTGAAGGTGCCATCGGAAGACAAAAAATGAGCGTCCTCGGCGGGGATGTATTAAAAAGATTTAATATCATTATCGATTCAGACAGAACACACATTTATCTGAAAGAGAATACGCTAATTGATTTACCGGATAGACAGTAGGTAGTTTGAGTTTGCCCCGATAGCTATCGTAGGAGTTTGCGTTTTTTATGGTAAATCGACATGAAACTGGCAGTCTATGGCCTTTGGCCTGGTCTAGCTTGCCTTCGGCTTTGCGGTCTAGGGGCTGCGCCCGGTCGAGGTAGTTTGAGTTTGCCCCGATAGCTATCGGGGGAGTTTGAGTGATTCTGTGGGTTAGTGGGCTCATTCAAAATTATTCATGCTTGGTCCAGGGTCGATAAGTTCACGCTTCAAACACGTTAAACCTTCGCGCAGCGAACACAATCTCCACAATCAGCGCAGCTGATG
>JAGQWR010000054.1 GCA_020437105.1 Saprospiraceae bacterium | reverse complement strand
CCGTTTACCTCCAGGGAGCCCAAATTGAGCGAACAGCCACCTTTACCATTCCCAAAGGAAAAACAAACCTCGTTTTGACTAACCTGTCTCCATTTCTGGATCCAGCCAGTATATCCGTTCAAGGTAAAGGCAATTTTATAACGCTGTCTGTAAACCACCGCCGTAATTACCTGGAAAAAGAATCCCGCTCCGCAGAAGTAGCCCGGCTCCTGGATTTGTCAGAATTAACACAAGACAGCATCACCCTGGAACAAAGCCTGCTCACCGTCTGGGCAGAAGAAGAACAATTTCTCCGGGAAAACCGCAATATCAAAGGCGAGGCTACTGGCTACCAACTCGAAGACTTACAAGCCATTGGTGCCTACTATACCGAACGCATTCGAACGATCAAAAAAGAACAACTCGCTGCCAACAAACGCATTCAGGCCTTAAATGAACGCTTGCAAAAAATCAATCAGCAACGAAATGAGCTACAGGGCGCACAAGACTTCGGATGGAGCGAAATAGTAATCCAGGTACAGGCAGAAAACCAAACGCCGGCTACTTTTGAAATATCCTATCTTGCCGGCAACGCCAGCTGGTTTCCAAGTTATGACCTCTGGGTCAACAACGTGGAAGAAAATATTCAGTTGGTTTACCAGGCCAACCTCCGCCAGGACACTAAAGAAGACTGGGAAAATGTGCAACTGGCATTTTCTAACGCCGAACCAAGCCTATCTGGCCAGGCTCCGAGTCTCTATCCCTATTTCCTGAGCTTTCAAAATTACTATCAGCCCAATCCTGTTGTACAAGGCTATGTAAACCCAAACCGAAATTTCACTCGAATCCAGGGGCGGGTAACGGATACAAATGGCGAACCTTTAATCGGTGCGACCATTCGCGTAAGCGGATCTACAATAGGCACTGTCACCAATTTTGACGGCTCTTACGAACTCAGCCTCCCCCAGGACGCAAGCACCATTGAAATATCCTACGTCGGGTTTACCACCCAGGTTCTTGGCATTGGCTACAGCCCACAAATGGATGTAGCACTATCAGAAGGAGGAATGCTGTTGGATGAAGTAGTAATAAATGGGTATTCCGGTAAACGGAAAAAGGCAGACATGGCTCCAATGGGATTAGGAGCTGAAGATGCCTATAATTATGAGATACCAACTCAAACAGTAGAGTTTAGTACCTCAGTAGAATTTCAACTAGACATCCCTTATACCGCCAAATCCGGAAATGAGACGCTTAAACTCGATTTACAACGCCTCGATATTCCAGCAGATTACAATTATACAACCGTACCAAAGTTGGATGAAACTGCTTACCTCCTGGCCAGCATCACCGATTGGGAACAATACAACCTATTAGAAGGAGAGCTTAGTCTGCATTTTGAAGATACCTATGTGGGCAAATCTATCCTGGATGTCCGGTATGCAACCGATACCCTCCTGCTTTCTCTGGGGCGGGATAAAGGGATCAGTATCGAACGCGAACGCGTAAAAGACTTCTCTAAAAAGACCTTTCTGGGTGGCAAGATAGTCGAAAGCCGATTTTATCGGATTACCATTCGAAACACAAAAAAACAAGCAGTAAACATCGAGGTCCGAGATCAAATTCCACTTTCTACCACAAAAGAAATCCTGGTTGAATCCCTTGAAATTTCAGGCGGAACATTAGACCCGGAAACTGGTGAAATAGTTTGGAAACTCGAGATTCCGGCAGGAAAAACGATTGTCCTGGACAACAAATACCAGGTCAAATACCCCAAGGGCGAATATATCCGAATTGATTAAGCCTTATCCTCTGACTCCAGCCGTTCAATCAGGCGGCTGGAGATTCGGAGGAAATCCATTTCTGTAATAATTCCAATCAATTCCTTTTTTTGAACAACCGGCAGGCAACCAATTTTTTTCTCCCGCATAAGGTTCATCGCCTTATAAAGCGTCACATTCGGTCCAACGGTTTCCGGGTGGCTAACCATAATATCACCTACTGACACATTCTTGGTTTCGCCTTTCAGACTTTGTTGCTCGGTATAATGGCGAAGTAGCAACCTGGAGGTAACCAAACCTACCAGGTTTCCTTTTGTATCTTCAACAGGCATATAACGGATCTTCCGCCAGTTCATCATTTCAGCCACCAGATCAATCAGGTCATCTTTGCGTACCGTGAATAAATCTGTGGTCATAAACTCGGAGACCTTTAGTCGGGATGGGCGATAATCTTCCAAATCAGAAGGTGTTGGTAATGGCCATTTATGAATAGGGATTTCTTTTTCCTGATTCCGAATAGTCATAGCTGTAATAACAGCTGCTGCCTCATCCGGATTAACCGTTGCTTTCATGTTTGTGAATGCACGCAATTGCCAGCGGGCCCCTGTGGCACACCCTTTGGCGCGTTCTTCAATAACACCGAGATACCGATCAATATCTCCCGAATCAACTTTCCGCTTTTCAAGTCCACGTCGTGCTATTGGAAGCAGCTCGTGCAAAAGCAGATCCTGCGCGGATATCTTCTTGTCCTTAAACCAGGTAAATTTACAATCGATTCCAAAGCGGGCAGCCTTGCCAAAATTATCACTCACATCATCAAATGAAAGATGATCTCGAATATCTTTCACTTCTTCTGCCATTCCAACCATCGCCCCCAACCAGAATGCGGCATTGGAAACCTCATCTATAACGGTTGGCCCACTGGCAAACACTCTATTTTCAATTCGAAGGTGCGGCTTTCCATTGTCACTGATTCCGTAACAAGGACGATTCCATCGATAAACAGTTGAATTGTGTACCTGCAGCGCGCGCAATTTAGGCACTTCTCCTTTTTTGATCATATCCAGAGAGTCTTCCTGTACATCACCGGCGATCAAAACCCGATAACGCGCAATATCTTCCAGGTAAATCTCCATGATGGATTCATTTAACCATTGCCGACCGAAATGCACCCGGGGACTCCGTTCCCGCATGTGATCCTGGGTGGTTCGGGTATCCAGTGACTGCTGAAATAAGGCAATTCTGGACTCATGCCACAAACGCCGGTTGAAAACCAGTGGCGAATTAGCCGCAGCTGCCATCACCGGACCCGCCAAAGCCTGAGCGATATTATACATTTTCGCAAAGTTGTCAGGCTCAACCTGCAGATGCACCTGAAAGCTGGTATTACAGGCTTCCAACATGGGCGATCCGTGCTTGATCCACAATTCATCCAACCCGGTCAGACGAAGTTCATACCCCGATCCAATCAACTGTGAATCGATGGCCTCCATAAGCGCTTTATAACGTTTCTTCGGGGTGAGATTATGCATCTCCATATCTGATTTCTGCAGCGTCGGAAGAATCCCTGTCAGAATAACCTTGGCGCCAAAGGTTTCCACATACTTGCGGATGGTATTCAGGTTTTTCAGGTTTTCCTTTTCCATCTGACTAAGACACTTTCCGGAGAAAGTACGCGGGGTCAGATTTGTTTCAAGATTGAATTTGGCTAATTCGGTTTCCACCCAATCCATGCCTTTCATCTTCTCTAATACCTCCATTGCGATGGAAGCTGGCTTATATGTTTTACCATCAACCAAACACATTTCCTGCTCTGCTCCGATTCGAACGACATCTGATTCGAACCAATTATTTTCAAGCATATATTCCAATGCCTTTACATCATTAAGCAGGCTACGCACAAATTCATGCATTTGTTTCGTGTCCTCTAGCAGTGATACCTTCTGTTCGCCCATTACGGAAACCTTTGTGAAATTTGTACATTGTATAGATCCGCAATCAAGATATAAAAAATCCGAAATTTACAGCTCGAATCCCACCAGATAGACAATAAGGAAGTCCCTTTTGCGCTTATGTAGGTATAAGATCAATTTAAACCCATCCAGATTATGAAATTTATCGTTCTATTTTTTCCCTTGCTATTCATTGCCGGATGCAAAAAAGAAACGCCGCTTTTATTCGAAATGCCTTTCCAGAATCTGGATTTTACCATGCCTGCCGGGCAAAACGCACTGGAGACTTATTATGTAAACTTCCCGGCAGTACCGACTAATATCACGGCACTGTTAGACAATTTTAAAATTGAGGCAAATGAAGTCTCGGGGATCGTACCTGGAAACGGGAGATTGTTTCCCATCTTCGGAGCGGGAGATTTTGATGATCTTTTTAGAGAATTTGTTGTACAAATCTGCCCTACAGGCAGCACAGATAACAAATGCGGCTTCGAAGGATTTTATTGGGATTTGGTGGGCCAAAAGATCGGTCTTGAACTAAACCTCATACCAAATCCACTCGACCTGTCCGATTTATTGATGGAAGACAAGGTACACATCCAGGTTTGGTATCGCCTCTTGCGCGCATCCAATGAAACCATTGATACCCGCCTGGCACTGAGTTTCCTGGTTCAATAAAAAAAAGGAAGCCGATGACTTTTTAGCATCGGCTTCCTTTTTTTATCCAAATACCTTTTTAAATAAATCTTTTCACATAAGGGCCTATCATTGCTTTTAGAGTCGCAAGGGCCAGCCCCTCCGCTTCACCGGAATTCAGGCCTTTATCCATATAATAATCTTCCAACAACACCTGTGTCTGGTAAAAAGCAATACCAAATGCTGTATAGGTATCCTCCAACATTGCATCTTTAAGTGCCCACTGTGCCAAATTGGTTTGCAAACTTTTGTGCCAGCTGGCAACAGCACTATCTTCCTGCTCTGAAAGTGCCTTCGGTGCCAGCAGGTATCGGGTTTGTCTTGACCGCCCGTCTGAAAGTTCGGCCGGATTAACACTGGATCCGGCATTCATATCTTCCGCAATTGTCGTCAGTAAACGAACTTCTTCCCAATCTGAAAAACCGCCACAATTTTGGATGCGATAATTATTTGAGGACATGGACTGCCCAGGCTCAAATGCCCGCATGGCTTCCGCCGGATGTAATTGAAACAACCAGCAAGGAACATCTGCATCATCAGTGGCAGCATGAATATATCTTAAATGCAGGATGAGTTGATCCAGACTTGTATAAGCATAGGCTGCAGTATAATCAAACCCGGGTACCGGATTTGGTTTGCTTGATGAAAAAGCACCTTGAATTGCCTGGTTCATCAGGTTGTTAACCGGTGTACCACTTTGCCCGTTCACAAAGAGAATATAGGCCCGATAAGCCATAGCAATAGGCGCATTTATTTTCTGAAGGCCTGACTCCGAAGTCCGTTGATCGTATGGAATATTATTGATATAATACTGAATACCAACCTGATCTGACCCCTCATCAAAGGAGCGACTTTCTGCAAATTTTCGATATTTCTGAATACTGGAAAGGTTATTATATACCTGATCATAGGCAGATTTTGTTCCCTTTCCGTAATAACCATCTAAACTACTTTTATAAGAGCCCTCTTTCTTGAGAAGCCGCTGTAAATCAAGAGCCGAGGTTCTTTTAATATTTGACCGAATACTCGGTTCGTTAACAACCATTGCCTGTGGTGGAGCAGGAGAGGATGTCATACCTTTGGGAATAGGAGCAACAACATCATATTCCTGAGGCATAGGCTCCAGCGCAGACTGTGGCATAGTAGCTTGTGGAGCATCAAAACTATATTCTTGTGGTACAGTTTTCGAAGCTGTTTTGCCAGTAATGAATGCATCTACTTCATGGAGCAAAACGCTATTTACATTCTTGATAAAAGCATCGTCAAAACCTTTTTGCCGAATATCTCTTAAGGAGGCTTTTGCAGCATCAATATCTGGATAAATCCCGGCCACAACTTTAACCTGCTGATTATTCAATAGTACAAACAACTTCCCGGCTTTTTGAAATTTTGGCCAATCGATCGCCTTGGTGCCGTCCTCTACCCCCAACTGAATAACGGTCACAATCTGGCCTTTTGAAGGATCCAGCTGAACAACGGAAGCGTCTATATATCCTTTTTGGCGGGTTTGTTGAGCAATGGCCTCTGCGGATTCAAAACTATTATATCCTCCCATGAAAATACGGGACATATTCCCTCCTAGGGAGCTGGCATATAAAAACCCATAGGGCCGAATACCTTCAAAATCCGAACTTTTACTTTCTAAAAATGTACCGATTTGAACGGTGTACATCGGGCCAGATCCCTGAGAATAAAGGGAAAATGTCAAACCCAAGGCCAGAAAAAGGCCAAAGAATCTCTGCATGGTAAACTATTTTTATTTGTAACGTCTAAGAGCGTGCGCAAATTTCGTTTTCAGTGCTGAAAGTTGTTCTACATATAAATCGAAAACATCCATCTGGGCTAAATAAGGTCAAGGTGAGAAGGAAAGGTAATAAGAAATCAACCAGAAGAAACATACCTTTAGAAAAAATGTACTAAATACCTGGCGAACTAAGTTTCATCTGAATTGTTTGTTAACCATATATATTAATATGATGATGAGATTATTTATGGTCGAATTTACCTTACCAAAAGTCCTCACGGAAGGATTTTTAAAGGGAATTCCAGCTCAAAGAGCTATGGTTGACCAAATGATGAGTACAGGTAAGATTAAATCTTATTCACTTACATCCGACCGGTCCAGACTATGGGTAGTGATGAAAGCTGAAAGTGAATTTGAAATCATGGAGACAATTGCCCAGTTTCCATTAGTAGATTACATGGAACCGGATGTACAAGAATTAGCATTCCACAACACCCAGGAACATGTTCTTCAGTTTTCACTGAATTAGTCCATTCTAATATTGCACGGGCCGGATTAAAAAAAATCCATCTTCTCCTTGCTTTTGATATAGTGGCATCAATATCAATCCGTCCTCTGGAGCATGAATAGCGCCCTGTTTATCCATTGCGAGTAATTCGCCCTGCTTTACTTCCTGAAAATTTTTGAATTCTGGCTCCATCTGGAAATCGTCGCCCGGGTTAATCCGGTGCGTACTTATCAAATTCGCTACTTTAGGCAAGCCTTTTGAATATTCAATCAGTAGTTTATCGTGCCTGTTTTCCACGTCCTGGGCGCGCACGCAGCCTATTGTGCGCAACAAATTCGTAATAGCAGCTATTGCTCTGTTTACAGACAAGGTCTCTGTATGCTGCCCCGCTTCAAAAACGACAGTGGTTGTCTTTGGTTTAAAGTTTTTATCATTAAACCAATGCAGAGTAGTCCCCCGAATGCCTTTCAACATTCCGGTGATAACCGGCGCATGTAATTCCACCGCCAAATGAATACTTTCAGGCTCGTCTGTTGCAATGGAAAAAATCCCTCCAAACGCTGTGGTGGTATGGATGTCAAGAAAGATTAACCGTTCTGGTTTATAGTCTTCCACCTCTTTGTTTACGGCTGAAAGCAGCTCGAATATTTCCAGGTCTTCTGCCGTCAGATCATTCACGTTTGCTGCAAAAACACGTGCTACATTTTCCGGAGTTAGCTTTCGATTTAAATCGCCTTCAATGTATCGACTCCCGGCTTCAAGTGCCTGGAGATTACCCCGTATCCCAACAAGCCGGCCTTTAAACCGAAAATGAGTATTCGTGAGAGGCTCCACTTCCAGTAACTTCAACATTATTTCTATCGCCTCAACACCAGCAGGTTCGTTGCCGTGCATACCTCCTAGACATATCAGGAGCGGCCCTTTTTCCTGGCCGGTATATCTTCCAATTATCCGTTCTAACATCATGTGTTTATTGTCGCTGGGGTCGGAAGTTACGAATTTTGAAAGTTATGCACTTATGACAAATATCAGCCTGTCAAAGATTGAAAAATGTACCTTTATCTTGAATTTTCAGTTACCCAAATCCTTCCAAATCAGATATGCCTTTTCAAACGACATTGAAATTAGGGCCCTATCCAAGGGGGTTTCATATTATAACTGACCAGGTTTTTCAAGCTATTTCTGAATGGCCTGAAATAGGCATCCTACATATATTTATAAAACATACATCGGCTGGCTTAACCATAAATGAAAATGCAGATCCAAGTGTATTATTAGATTTTGAGCAGGTTTTCAACAAACTGGTTCCCGAAAACATGCCCTTCCTGACACATACGATGGAAGGTCCGGATGACATGCCGGCCCACATAAAAGCCTCAATGGTTGGGAGTTCTGTCAGCCTTCCAATTATGAATGGAAGGCCATTACTTGGTACTTGGCAGGGTATTTACCTATGCGAATTCCGAAACCAGGCCAGACCCAGAGAATTGGTTATTACCATTGTCTAATTTCGAATTTATGCCATGTTAAGTCAAGGGATTCTGCTGGGATTGGGATTAAGCTTGTTAGTGGGGCCCTTAATTGTTGCCCTGTTGGAAGCAAGCCTTACCCAGGGATTTCGCGCAGGATTGGCGGTAGGAATTGGCATTTGGGTTAGCGATGCTCTCTATATTTTGGTTACTTATTTCGGACTCTCATACATCCAGGTACTTACTGCCTGGAACGGATTTGAAATTACATTGGGCCTCATTGGCGGACTTGTACTAATTGGATTTGGACTGGGAGCCATTCTACTCCGTCCCCAGGTAAACATAGAGTCTATTAATCTGATACCAAAAAAGAAATCCTATCTCAAATGGGGGATAAAAGGCTTCCTAATCAACACCTTAAATCCTTTTACCGTTCTTTTTTGGACGGGTGTTGCAAGCGGAATTATTGCAAAACCTGGCTTTCAACCAACTGATGCCCTCCCTTTTTACTTGGGGTTGTTTAGCATGATCGTACTCTCTGATTCTATTAAAATCTGGCTGGCAAAACTTATCCGAAAAAAAATCAGGAGTGGCTTTACAAAATATTTGCAGTTATCAGCAGGAATTGCTTTGCTCTGTTTTGGTGTGGCCTTAATTATCCGAAGCGTCTGGTTTCTTTAAAGTCTAATTTCTATCAGGGAACTTCTTGTCCCACCGAAGCTTCCCAAATTTCAAACCAACTTTCTCTGCTTAATACGACCTGCTCAGCTTCAACTGCTGCCTGCAGTCTATCTACCCTGGTTGTTCCCATCACCGGAATAATCTTAGACGGATGCCGTAGCAGAAAGGCCAAAAGCACCTGTTCTTCTTCAACCCTATAATGCCCTGCAATTTCCTGAACCTTCGCTCGGAGCCTGCTAATACGTTCATTGCCGGCTTCATCAAACATTTTTGCCCCACCCACAGGTGACCAGGCCATGGGAGAAATCCGATGTTGTTGCGCCTGATCCAGGCTACCGTCTAAAAACGGTTCAAGATGCAACGCAGAAACCTGAATCTGATTAGTCACAAGGGGAAAACGATCATTTAAAAGGGCAAACTGTGCCGGGGTGAAATTCGACACACCAAAATGCAAGACCTTACCTGCTATTTTCAACCTATGAAAGGCTGACGCAATCTCATCCGCATCCATCAATGGAGAAGGCCGATGGATTAAAAAAAGGTCCAGATAATCTGTTTGCAGGTTTTTAAGAGACTCCTCCACCGACCGGATGATATGCTCGGCACTTGTATCGTAGGATTTAATTTTGTGGCTAGGTCGATTTTTCGACTTTAGTCGAATGCCACATTTACTAACCAATTGGATCATTTTTCGCCTGCCGGCCACCCGGGAGAGGGCTCTGCCAAATTCAGCTTCGGCACTATACCCTCCATAAATATCAGCATGATCAAAGGTTGATATACCAAGTGCTAAGCAGCGATCAATTAATCGATGCATTTCTTCTGTAGAAAGCCCTTTTCCCCAGCTTCCCCACTTCATCACACCCGCAACTATCCGAGAGCAATCAGGACCGTCTTTTGATAACCTTATACGAGAAGCCTGGGCCTTTATCTGATCCATTCCGGCATTTAAAAACGGTGAATCATGCAATTGGTGTGCATACCTGCACCAACCGATGCAAACACAACCACATCACCCGCAACTATTCCTCTATCATTCAATTTCTTCGTGCTGAGTTCAGAAAGCAGTGTTGGAATCGTTGCGACTGAATTGTTTCCCATGGTAGCTACATTAATAGGCATCAATTCCTCATCATACTCCTTGATTCCGTGTGTTTCAAAAAGTTTTTTGCCTATCAATTTTATCATTTTGGCATTGGCCTGGTGCATGAGAAAATATTGAACGTCGCCAATTTCAAGACCTGCTTCCTCCAAACAGGCATTAATTACTTTCGGCATATTTTCCATAGCATGACGAAAAACCTTCTTTCCATCCATCTTTAGGTAAAAGCCGGTATCCGCTAATTCCTTGTTATAGGAAGGGCCCATTTTCAGAAAGCCTAATTCCTCCTGGCAATGAGACGTTGTTTTATGTGATAACACCCCATTAATGCCCGTGGTTTCCTCTAATATAATGGCGCCGGCTCCATCAGAAAACAACATACTGTCGATATCGCAACTATCTGCCACACGGGAAATGGTATCTGCACCGATAACCAACACCCGTTTAGCACCACCAGCCTTAATGAACAAATGACCTTGTTTCACAGCTTCAAGCCAGCCCGGGCAACCAAATAAAATATCATATCCAACACAATCCGGATTCATGATACCTAATTTCCCTTTTACCCTTGCGGCTAAATTAGGGATCATATCATAAAAATTATGCTGATTACTCATATCCCCACCATTGTGTGCAAATATGATGTAGTCTA
Source organism: Saprospiraceae bacterium (assembly GCA_020437105.1). Lineage (GTDB taxonomy): Bacteria > Bacteroidota > Bacteroidia > Chitinophagales > Saprospiraceae > JAAEZH01. The sequence continues at coordinate 13,901 of JAGQWR010000054.1, read as the reverse complement.
TTGTCTCCTTGTCTATATTTCCTTTTTGGATGGCATCAAGAGCCGCGTGGTATCCCATTTCCGAAGATGTAACTTCATCTTTAGCAATGGTTCTTGCTCTAATTTCCGTTATCTTAGAAAAGGTTTCAACAATTTCTTTTGAAGATTTTTCAAATCCGGAACCATTGGCCTGCAAAAAAGTTACCTTTTCAAAATCTTCATTTTGCTTTGAAATTTGAGGATGGTAAACTCCCACACTTTTGATATGTGAATTCATCTTTTTCAATTTAGGGGGGTATCGTATATCTATCACCCGATGACGTGACAAATCAACTATTTAGGTTTTCTCATTATAAAAATCAACTCCCGCTTATCCTCCTGAATCCACAACACATCGAAATATATGGCAAAGGATTTACATATAATTGAGTAGGCACTGGCAGTTTTCGCTTGCGATTGACACTCAAAGCTGTACTTGACAAACTTCAATTTGCCCAATCATGAAAACTAATTTTTGGTTAGAATTTGGCTGGAAATTACAATACTACAATAGTTTTACAAACATAGGAAGCTTAAACATACAATGCAACCGTTTGCCAGGTCAAGTTTGAGTGATCCGCTTTAAATTACAGGAACCTTTGTGAAGGAGAGACAGAAACTATTCTGACTCTCCTTACACAATGGCAGTATTATTTCTCAGTCATACCAAATGAATAGCGCAATTCTGCAGCATTCAGAATAGCCTCAAGCATTTGAGAATAATCCAAACCACCAATAGCACTCATTTTTGCTAAATGTCCATCCCAACACCAGCCGGGATTCGGATTCACTTCCAATATTTTAGGTTCTCCTGCACTGTTCAACCTCCAGTCAAATCGGCAGTAATCTCTGCAATCCAAGCGTTCAAATAACTTTAAACTATGATTGACCATTTCCTGCTCTGTACTCATTGGAATAGAAGCAGGAATCGATTTTAATGCTTTCATATAGGGAGAATCCGTCAACCATTTGGCTTCATAGCCACAGATTTTAGGTAACCCTTCGGGTAATTCAGAGAAATCCTCCTCAATAATTGGAAGTACTGTGTAGTTCTGGATATTACCAATAATTCCAACAGACAACTCCGCCCCGGTCAAAAACTCTTCTACCAATATCGGTTTCGAATAGCCAAATTGTTTCCTGATGCGCAAAATAGCATCCGTCAGCTGCTCAATAGTATAGGCTACATTATCCTGGGTAATACCAAAGCTCGAATCTCCAAAATTAGGCTTGGCAATCACCGGAAAAGGAATGTTTAATTCAAATAAATTCTCATCGGCAGTAATGACAAAAGCATCGGCCACAGGGACCCCTATTTCGGTTGCTATTCCCCTTATCAATGATTTGTCATAACAATAAGCCAGCGTCTGCGGATTGGAGCCGGTATAGGGGACCTTAAACATTTCCAAAAGCGCAGGAACGTGCAACTCTTTTACAGCATCATTATTAAAGCCCTCATCACATAAGTTAAACACCAGATCTACACTATCCTGTATCTTTTGAAGATCCGACACCAGTGTTTTGTGGTTATTTAAATAGCTAAATTTGTAATTAGGTAATTTACTCAGTCCAACTTTAAGTCTGTTAATAGTATCAAAATCATCCGAATCAAAAACAGCATCTGGTTTAATGATATCCGAAAGGGAAGGATCCCCCATTAAAACCACCACATGCTTAATTTCTTTTTTGCTTTTTTTAGGTGCCCACTCCTTGACCACTTTGGCTGTTAAAATAAACCGCCGCTCCATCATCCCCAAATCCTGATTCCGAAGGGAGTCTGACCCAATATTTCCATGAAAAGTTACCTCCTGAAAACGCACTTTTTCAACAAGCCCGGTCAATTGTTCTTTTGAATAGAGCCGCTCGGCATAAAACTGGTCAACAATTACACCTTTTTCAGTATGTGTGATCACTTCCCTGGAGATCAGGCGCTCACCATCTGCAGCCAAAGATCGCTCCCTGCAAACAAAATGCTTTTTATCAATCCATTCCCAGCTCCTGGGCGTAAAACCTTCCCGCAGGTAACTTCCATCCGCGATATCCATTAAGACTTTGCCCCCGGGTTTCAGGACACGGAATATCTCTTTCAAAATCTTAACATCATCATCCAGTGTTTCAAAGTATCCAAAACTGTTTCCTAGTATGGTTACACAATCAAAGGTATCTGTTGCATAAGGCAATTTTCGTACATCCCCTTCTTTGAAATTGATGGATATCCCCTTTTTCTTTGAAACATTCTTTGCTCTTTGAATCAAATAACGCGAGCGATCCAAACCAAACAGGTTATAATTTCCGCGTTGTCCTAATTCAATCAAATGCCGGCCCTGGCCACAGGCTAAATCAAGAACAGTGTCCCCATCTTTTATGTCAAGGATCTCCCGAAACAAGCTTACTTCCGATTCCGTAATACGAGTATCTTCGACAACATCAGCATCTGTCTTTAAATACATTGCATTGAAAATGCGTTTCCACCAATCAGCATGTAAGTGATGCTCTAAATTAGTGACTGGACCCAGCGTCTTTGTTTCCTTGACATCCGGCTTTTGCCTTTTCGGGCTTTCTTTTTTCATTAAATTTGTTAAAAATTATTCGTGTTAAACAATGAGTTACAAACGCTTAACAAGCGCTTTCAGCAAGCAAGTTACACCGTTTACAATTACGTAGAACAGAAAATTTGTTTTACAGAAAATGATGTTTTACCGGCCTGCTATTTTTGTCATTCAAGCTTCCCGAAGGACCCCAAAGGCCATTACCGGTGACCCCGGAAAAGCAAGAGCTGTGTCGGTCTGGCCAATAATAATCCCGTCAGACAGGGCGCAAATGATTTCGATTTGCTTTCCGTATGCATTGCAAACTTTGGCAATTTTTTGCCCTTTTCGAACGACCTCTCCCGGCTTTTTAAAGAAGCGGACAATTCCACTGGTCGAACTTAAAGGTAAACAAGAATATAAAAGCACATGTTCACTGAATCTTTCCGGCAAGGGGAACTGATAATAATGCCCTTCGTCTGAAACCATACCCAGTTTGGTGAGGATATTCCAAATTGCATTAATGCCTATCTCAATATTCTGCTCATTGATAATATATGACTCGCCTAATTCTAAAACCAATGCCGGAATATTTTTCTCCATCAAATTATATGTTAGCGATGAATGGATTTTATCCGTATCCTCTATTTGCAATAGTCCGGTCATTTTAGAATATTCTAAAACTGTTTTATCTATATCCGACAACCCCGACAATTCCGTCAGGGAGTAAGGTATAGATCGCTTCCAGTCATTATGTAAATCAATCACTACAGTTGGATCGGTCTCTAAAATTTTAGAGAAAATAATATCTGCAATTCGTTCGGCCAGGGTGCCGGATTTATTTCCAGGAAACGACCGATTTAAATCTTCTTTTGAATAGGAAATATTCCTGGATATGGTTTCAAATCCAAAAGGATTCATTAAGGGAAAAGCACGGACACTCCCTTTTAATAATCGCCCTTTTATTTTTTTAAATACCTCATGAATTACAACTGTACCACCAATTTCATCCCCATGCATACATCCGGTAAGCCAAACAACAGGCCCCGCCTCAGCACTATGGATTTCCATCATCGGAATTCTTCGTTTTGACAAATCAGACCCCGTAAGAATCTTAACAGAGGAATAATGCCTTGAAATTTTTGGCATAGATTTATAGTTGATTCAAAACAGTTATGTATCAAAGTGCTATAAACAACCTTCCACGGTGCATGACTTCTTCTTCTATACTTTTTCGGAGTGCTTCTTTTTGTGAAGGATCAGTTGCTGCAAGCATAAGCTGAGTATTTTCCCAAACCTCTCGTCGCCATTTGCGAATAAGCCGGGATAGGAGGTATTCATCCAGTCGGCCAAACAGCCTGTCAATTAGTGCCATAATTCTATCCGATGGTTCCAAAATTTCATCTTGGACTTTGTCTATTGTATTGGCAATAATTTCATTCACCATACAATGATCCTCATATCGAATTTTTCGATCCACATCTGAAAGCGATGCCCACTCTGGCTCCAGCATATCATAAAGAGTGAACACGAGGTCGTAATTGATATGAGCATTAACCCCGAGAATTAAATACTGCAGCCTATGCAGTTTTTCTTCCCTGGTTATTTGATGTACTTGTTGCCAAACCAATGGGGTTGTTCGCCCACAGTCATAACACTCCAGAGCATTGAAATAATAATCACCAAAATGATTCAGAAGTTTCAGAACCCATTCCCGATCCATAAAGCTGCCAGCCTCAATGGCTGCCATCATACGCTCGGTCATCATTCGATAACAAGCCAGAAATATTTGGCGGTGGTCGTCTGCACCCTGCCATTCTTCAATATAATGATCCATTCGCTGGAGCATGCTGCTTTTTTTTAACCAAACGCTCTTTACTAGGTCTTTACAGCGTCAAAATTACATTGCTTTATGATATAACGCAGGCGTAATTTTGATCTGACATCCCTAAAGCCCCGATTCAATAGGCACATTTAGTTTTGGAACACTATTTTCCAATCCGACTGTAAAAAACAAAAAGTAAAGAGAGTACAAAAATGCCTTCTGGCGGAGTGATAATATGGTATGTAAATCCGAGTGGAACAGTAGACCAAAAGGAGAGCGCCTGTTCTCTCACTAACTGGTAAGTTGATTCCTGACTAGGATAAATCGAAAGGAATCCAACAAGGAGCAATATCAAAATAACACCCCCAATAAGCACCAGGCTTTTAAATGCAACAGACTTAATTACGGAACAATTTTGTTTTTCTTGTATTCCAAAACTTATCAGAAAAATCAACCCAAAAGCTGCACCAACAAGATTAGTTACAAGATCATTAAAATCATAATAAGCGGTATCATTGGGTGCTAAATAAAAATATTGGTAAGCTTCATCAATTGCACCTGCCTGAAAGCTCCAAAGCAATGCACTGTTATAACATCTCGCTAATGGAAAAACCAAAATCGCAAATAATGCGTACTGGGGAAAATGGATTAATTCAATATTTATTACAAATAGGGTCTTTACAACAACAATGGCAAACAGCGTATTAAATAATAAATAAATCCTAAGCTTATTTCGTTCCTTCGAATAAGCTGTATTTTTAAAAAAAATTATTAACAGCCCAGTAAAGACTAAAATTGCTCCTATCAATACAATCAAATTGTATTGATCTCTGGCGACACCTTTAAATACTACATCATTTAGGAAAGCACCAAAACGCTTATGTGGAAGTACAACCGATAGGTAATAGGCAATAAGAACGAGAAGCACCCTGGTTTTATCTCCGCTACTAAGCTGATCTGTATAAAAACTGGAAATTATTTTACGCCAACTAAAGCTTGCCATTAATCTGGCAATTTAAACGCAGGATTGTAAATCAATCCTACGACATTCCCCCAAGGGTCTTTAACGCTGGCAACCATCAAGGGGCCACCCACACTATGAGGCTTTTCATGTTCGGTAGCACCAGATTCCAGAAAATGGGAATATACTTTTTCAATCTCATTTACGCCCCAATACGTATAAACACTATCCTTTTTATCTGTTGTAGGTGATTCTTCCGGAAGCAACCCAAGCTCATACCCGCCAATATTAAATCCGACATAAAAGGATTCGTCCCAATAAGGCGCAATTCCAAAAGCTTTTGCATACCATTTTTTTGCAGCGTTAATATCTCCAACGTTATAGATGGTTGTCCGTAACCCAAGTATGTTCTTTCCTTCCATTATATCGAATTGTGTGGTGTGCGGCTTTATTATTTTATTTCAAATATTACAGCCTGGTATGGCTGCAATTGAATTGAATCATCGCCGATTAGAACATCATCATAATTATTTATAACAATTTTAGCCACAGATTCAAGTTCAGGTAATTGTAACTTCGAATTAGTTTCAGAGAAATTTAATAAAACCAACATCTGAACATCTCCAAGTGTACGCGTGTAGGCATAAACTGTAGGATGGGTCTCTGCCAATAATTTATAATCACCATAAACCAAAACTGGGTTTTCGTTTCTTAAACGGGTCATCTTTCGAAAGAAATTCAAAACAGAAAGGGGATCCTTATCCTCCTTTTCCTGATTGATATCTGTATAATTTTCATTTACCGGCAACCAGGGCGTTCCCTGGGTAAACCCTGCATGATCTGAACCATTCCATTGCATTGGAGTTCTTCCATTATCCCGCGAAAGTAAACTCAAGGTCTCCAAATACACATCCATGTCCTGGCCTTCTGACATGGCTTTTTTATATCCATTTATTGCAGCGATGTCCTGATATTGATCGATGGATTTAAAATAAATATTGGTCATTCCCAACTCATCACCAAAATAACAATAAGGAGTACCTCGCATACTCAGAATAAAGGTGTTTAGCATTTTAGAAGAGGCGGCTCTGAATTCGGGGCTATCATTACCAAATTTTGAAACCATCCGAGGTACATCGTGATTGGCTAAAAAAATGGACAACCAACCTTTCTCTGCAAAGGCACTATCCCATTTTGTGTAAACATTTCTAAATTCATCTAAAGTGTAAGAATTCAAACTATTACCTACATCCATGCCCTGAAAATGATAAGCTAACTGCAACTCATTCCGATCTGCATCTACTAAATCATGTGCATCCTGAAACGTGCTGCCCACACCCTCCGAAACAGCAAATACATCATATTGACTCAACACCTCATCGTACATTTCTCTCAGATATTGATGAAGGTTTGGCCCCATTCCATAATACTTGATGACATCCTTTTCAAAGCCTTCCGGCAATAATGGAAACGTTGTATCCTTTGAAACATATTGAAAAGCATCTAACCGGAATCCATCAACTCCTTTCTCCGCCCAAAATTTCATGATGTCGTAAACCTCCTGTCTTACTTTTGGATTCTCCCAATTCAGGTCAGGTTGTTCCTGTGCAAAATAGTGCAGGTAATAGGCATCAGAAAGGCTATCATACTTCCAGGCATCGCCCTTTTCATCAAAAAGACTATAACGGTAATTCGGTTTACCTTTGTCAGCATTCCACCAATGGTAATAATCTCTATATGGATTGTCTCTGGAACTTCTGGATTGCTTAAACCACTCATGCTGATTGCTACTATGGTTTACCACCACATCCAGCACAAATCCAATACCCCGATCGTGTAAGCCTTTTAGCATTTCGTCAAAATCAGCCATGGTCCCAAATTCCGGTTGGATTGCACGATAATCGCTAACATCATATCCGTTATCCACATTAGGCGATTGGAAAAATGGATTCATCCAGACCATGGTCACACCTAAGCTTTTTATATAATCTAATTCCTCAATTACGCCCCGGAGGTCACCAACACCATCACCATCTGTATCTTTAAAACTACGTGGGTAAATTTGATAGATAATGCCTTCCTTCCACCACTTTGCGTCAACAACATCAACTGAAGATACACTTTCAGTAGGCGCCTGATCCTGGCACCCAAACAACACTAAAAAGGCGGCCGAAATAATTAAGTATTTTCTAATCATTGTCATTACTATTTTTATTCCACCATTGGAAGTGAAGGTAAATTCCAGCATTATATTAACGTGCAATCTTTTCACTGAAGAATCTGTTTTTCTCAAGAACATGCTATACCCGAATGGATAAGCCCAGAAATTCAAATCCCAAAAAATGCGGCATTATTTATTTCGAAATTTGGTACACTAAGTTGTCAACCAAAAGAAACATGCGTGTATTATCAAGTACGAAAGCGCCTTTACTCCGAGTAATAAGCTCCTCTGTATCCTCGCTGTCTTGCCAGGATTGTCCACCATCAAACGTACTGGAAATAACGCTTGTCACAAGTGGATTATCATAACAATACCCCCTGTTAAAGATCATAATTCCGTGGTCCGGATCTGAGAAATTCAACAACTTTGCTTCCTGATCATATATTTTTTCCCAATGGGCTCCACCATCCTTTGTTTTCACAACAGCATAAAAACTTACTGCGATCATATTATCCGGGTCCAATACCAAAAGCTCTACAGTATTATTATTGGTTAGTTCGATCTTCGTCTCACCAACCGCATTTCCATCTAAATCAAATTGAAGAATCTTTTTATCCGTTGTCACAACATATAAAACATTATTATACAAGCGAAGGATATCTGTTGAAGGCTCTGGTAACTCTCGGATCACTTCCCAAGTTTCGCCCTGGTCAGCAGATCGAACCAGCCGGTGTGTGGTAAAGTTATCCTTCAAAATCGCAAATAGATTTCCCGCTTCATCCCGACATAGGTCATAAAACCTTCCTGGCAAATCAGGGAAACTGAGTGCATCCCAAGAGTCACCACCATCCGTAGTTTTTAGTAGGTGTGCATATTCATCCGTAGCATAATGAGGAATAAATCCAATCTCCGCATCTAAAAACAACATACTTATTGGAGTAAATGCTGGTAAAACTTCCATTGAAGTCCAGTTGGTACCACCATCCACCGTTTTGAGTATTACAGCATGGTCATCATCTCCCGCTGTTCCTAAAACAAAGCCATTCTGCTCATCTACAAATTGAATTGCCTCTAAGGCACCATCAAAATTGATGTTTCCCAGAAGCGACATGGAGTACCCGGCTGGAGCCTCAGGATCAGACTGCAACAAACACTTATCGGAGTCTTTGGAACACGCAATGAAAAATATTCCGCAAAAAATAAGTGCGCAGTAAAATCGATTTATTGTATTCATCTACCCTGATTAAGAACCTGGTTGGGAGATTCTCAAACGAAATAACTCAAAACGTTGGACATATGCAATATTATTAATTCAAAATAAGCGAATTAAAACCAGCTCATTTATTCAAACTTTCAACACCAATCCAATCTTATTGAGAAATTTTAGTTTCATATTCATAAACAGCATCACGTATCTTCCCGAAACTGGCATCCGGTAAATTTGAAAACCCAACAGCCCCGCTATTTGTAATGGGATTAAAGTATAAAAAGGAATAGACACCAATAGAGCCTCCATTGTGCAAGCGAATTCCATCAGCTGAGACAGCCCAAAACACGCCTACATTATATTCGTCATTTAGTGGAGATTCATCGCGGTCTTCATCAAAATAAGAAGCATCTAATCCTGGTTCAAAAAGTGTTTTATAGGACTGGGCTGACAGAATTTTACCACTACCATGGAATCCATTTAACATATCCATCAGATACTTACATAAATCCTCAATGTTTGATTTCAAATCCCCGGCGCTATACCCAACGTAATAGTATTTTGGATGCTCAATGGCAACAGTAGGGTTATCCCAGTCATCAGGCCTGTAAATTGATGATAATAACGCTTTATTTATGTCTTCATAAAACCAAGCTGTATTCGACATTTCCAGTGGTTCGAAGATATATTCCTGAGTAAAATCGGCAAACCCCATCCCGGATTTCAGCTCTATTATGGAAGCCGCTAAATCTGCACCTAAATTAGAATAGGCATATTTGGTGCCCGGTGGATAATCGCTAAAATTATCTTCCGAATACCATTTTCCGTCTTCTGACAAATAACGCTCAACACTCTCTTGTAGCGTGATATATTTCCCCAATCGATAATAGCTAAAATCCTGTTCCATGATCGAATCTATTCTTTTGTCTTCATATTCCATCTCTTCTAAAAGAACTATTTCAGCATCTCCAATAGCTTCGAGATCATATGCATCTTTAACACCAGCAGTATGCGTAACTAAGTGTTTGACAGTTATTGGTATTTCTGGAAAATGAGGGTTAATTATCTTATACGGAAGAATATTATTTACTTCTTCATTCAAATCCAGTTTACCCATTTCTACTAATTTCATGATACCCACGCCTGTAAAGGTTTTTGAAATTGACGCAATAAAATTCACGCTTCTTGGAGTAAACAACACACTATCTTTCAAATTCGAATAGCCGAAACCCTGTTCATATACCACTTGGTCATCATGCACAATAGCAACTGCAAAACCCGGAATTATTGATTCTTTTTCAATTTCAATAAGCTTTCTAGTTAGGGTATCCGAATAAACGCTAACACTGTTGGCTACTTCCTGTGTCTGCGTGCTATCCTGATCATTACATGCAGAAAAAGCTAATAACAATACTAAAATCTTGAATTTCATAGGCTGCTTTAAAATGAGATGTTTAAAAATACTTTCGATGGGATGTAATCCTGGATTCCTGCTCCCTGATTACATAGATGTATAAAAATAGCATTGACCCCTATTGTCGAAACTAACAACCAAGAAGGCAATACCAAACATATCACCTGAATCATTTATTTGAAATATCTTTGCCGGCAATCTTTTTTCGCTTGGTTCTAAGGTACTGTTGCTCGTGTTTATTTGAACACAATTCAATCGCAAGATCAATTTCCTGTAAGGCGTTTATAGCATCTCCTGTTTTTTCATAATATTCTGCGCGACAACCATGAAAAAGATATCGACGCTGATTCATAGAATCTGAATCAATACGATCCAATGCCAATTTGGCTTCAGCAAAAGCGTTAGTCTGCAAATAAATAGAAGCCATTGAAAGAAGGATATGGTCTGACGGCATCAAAAGATACATCTCCTCATAGAGTTTCAATATTTGCGCCCAGTCAGTCTGGTCAAATTTTGCGGCCTTTACATGTTCTGAGGCGATTGCTGCTTCAATATGATAAATGGATCGATCATTATATTCCATTGATTTGTTGAGCGCATCATTTCCAAGGATAATCAGTGGTATATACCATTGTGATCGATCCTGCTGTTTGAGATCAATAATCCCATCACTTCCCAGTTTAGATTCTAACCGGGAAGCATGAAAACATTGAAGTGCAAAAAGAGCATATAAACTACCTGACCTGAAATTCTCTTTAATAAGTAAAAGCTTACACAATCTGATAGCCTCCCCACAAAGATCTTTACTAATTAATGCTCCTGGTTTTGTGGAATGAAACCCTTCATTGAATATCAGGTAAATAATCTGAAGAACTCCTGACATCCGTTCCTGAATTTCATTTGGCGCCGGGTAGGTGAGTGCAATATTCAGGTCTTGAATTTTTTTCCTTGCTCGCACCAGTCGCTTTTTAATAGTTTCCTCTTTTTGAAGTAATGCAGCAGCAATTTCCTTCATCGAAAACCCGGAAATAGCCTTTAATGCAAAAGCTATCTGTTCTTCATTCGTAAAAGATGGATGGCAGGCAACAAAGATCATCCGCAACTGGCTATCTGCCACTTCATGATCTAAAAAGTATTCGTTTATCTGTAAAGTAATAGCACCATGGAAAACCTTCTCGCGCCTGCCTTTTTCGGCATTGATCTGTCTTAACAGGTCAACAGCCCTGTTTTTGGCTGCTTGAGTAAGCCAGGCTTCCGGGTTTTCCGGAAGCTCATTACGCCATTTTAAGGCAGCTCTTAGAAAGGTATCCTGAACAGCATCCTCGATGAGTTCAAGATTTGACAACCCAAAAATTTTGGAGAGAATAGCGACCATCTTTCCATACTGATGTCTGAAAAGATGGTCCACTATCTGGTATTCATTCTTATCTGTCAAATTGCATAATTTCTCTAATCTCAACCGTTCCGCCCAAATCATAATCCGGATAATCTTCCGCAATCACAGCTACTTCTTCATAACTATTTGCAGCAACCGTGTAGTATCCTCCAACCAATTCTTTGCTTTCCACAAAGGTTCCGTCAGATACCACCCGATCAGCACCCGTAATTCGCTTTCCGCTTGAATGTAAAGCAGCGCCTCCTCTAAGAACACCCTGTTCTTGCATTTTATCGCCCCATTTGAACCACTTCCCCATTCTTTCCTGAAGCTGTTCGGGAGAAAGGCCAAGCTCTTCGTAGTTGGCTCCTATAAAAATCATCATAAATTCTTTCATGCCAATTATTTTACGTTCTAATTTAATTTTTAAACGCTATCCCTTGTTCTACATAATTTTCAATAGAACGAAGCGCTTTCAATATATTTTTTTCTGGTCCATCTTAATCATTGGATTCAGTATAAATCCAAGCAAATTTTTTGGTCTGTGAATAAAAGTGAATATAAATTTGCATTGATTTTTGCCTATCGGCTTCAATTCCATTTTAGCACCTATATCATAGAGCAATCTACCTATTCCAAAACTATCATTGTATATCATGAAGGTGACGCTCTGTTTCTCTACCTGACCTACCCGGATCTCTTTATACCAGCCTTTTCTTTTTTCATTGAATTTAGCAAAAACCTTTCGTTTACTACCAATGCCCTCCAGGAGTTGCCCCGGTAGTAATACCACCTCTACTCATTCCACAGGAGGGCCCCAAGACTCCATTTTCATGGAATCATGGATCAGAGGCCATAAACCTGAATCTGTTGCATTAATTACAATAGAATCTCTTCCCTGGACTTTGGGTACTTTTATGAATTTTATCATTACTCCCCCGCTTAATTTCTAGAATGGAAGGCTACTTTATTCCCCTCGCTATCCACAAATTGAGCCATAAATCCATTTGGTCCGAGTGAGGTTTTTGGAACGATTATTTTTCCACCAGCACTTTCCACTCTTGAAAGAGGCTCTGACAGATCATCGCCTCCGTTCAAATAAACCAGTGCTCCCTTATCAGATGGTTCATAACCTGGACCAAAGGCAATACCTCCTCCAATACCATTTTCCCAGTCAGCGGGAAAAAAGGCCATGGTCGTACCCATTTCTTCCATTGCTACCGTCTCCAGTTCAGCCTGAAGTACCTGCTCGTAAAAGGATTTTGCTCTTTCGAAATTTTGGGCTGGTATTTCAAACCAGTTAATCGCGTTTTTCATAAGTGAATGTTTTTATTTATTAATAAAATTCACCCTATGACGAAACTGGTCTCCTTAGCGGGGACAGGATTATAATCTTTTTTTAAAATTTTTTTCAGCAACCCAGAACTACTTCCCTGTTTGTTCTCTTTTGTTATTCATCCTGGATCAATGGCTTGAGAAAATTTGCAACTGCATATTGCCCAACCCGGGAGCCCAGTTGGTACCCCTCTTCTGAATCATATCGAAAATGGATTCCCAGATAAACTCTGGACATAGCTGCCTCTAACCCGGCTTCAGAAAAACTATTGAATGTTCGGGTTGGCGGATCCATTATTATCTTTCCTGAAAACGGACCAGCCTTATCAACTTCTTCTGTTGTCATGACAAAATGGTAGTCGTCTCCCGTCCCCAATGTATTTGCTAATACTACCATGGCCGCAGTACTTGCTGTACCATGTGCCGAAGGATAGGATGGGAAGGCATAGGTGTGCTTATGTAAATTATTCCACTCCGGGTCTGGCTCTGTATCCGGATTTTCGTCGTTTGCTGCCCACCGGATGGCTGTAAACGGACGCCAATGATTGTAAAAAAACTTATTGTCAAAAACATTTATGTACGCATCATAAACTGTCATATTTAGCAATGCGAAAACGCGCGCTGATTCCCATAGGTTTATATTTTCCTTCAACACTAATTCCCGGGCAAGTCGATTGTGCGAGTGTTCTACAAAATCCTTCCACCACATAGCTAAATGCGTCTGATCTTTGGTTCTTACGGTACTTTCATACTGCCCATAATCCTTCACCTCATTAAAAGCCTCTGTATATTTTTTACTATTTATTTCCGGAGGGGGAGGAGATCTGAACTGACTTGAGCTAGTCAGCATAAATGGTTCGGCTGCGGCCCAACCTGCACCAAAAATGAATCCTTCAGGTGTTCCACTATGTTCACTAAACTCTGCATAAACGCCTGGAGCCATAGGATGCCAGGTGTAACTTGCTTCTCCGTTCCAACGATCAGCAGACCTGGCATCTAACACTTTTTGTGCCGCAGATTTTCCAAGTTTAATTCCTGCAAATTTAGAATCCCTGAGCTTACCCCAATACTTAGGAC